>SKIU01000058.1 GCA_007116275.1 candidate division SR1 bacterium
ATAATAATCTTTAATTATTGTTGTAGTTCTAATGCCAGAAGCTTTACAAAAACAACATGAAACACAGCTAGATGCTTTTAAAAATGAGTATATGGAGGCGTTGTCCAAGCAATGGGCTGCTACTAAGCAGGAGCTTTCTGATTTACAAGAAAGTATTGTTTCTGATGATGATAATTCTATCTCTGAGAGTATTAAAGATTCTGGTATGGTAGAAGAAACGCTTGGATTAATACCTAAATATTTTTTGGATGAGTATCTTTCTGGTTGATTTTGGGGATGACTTACTGGTCCACTTTTTCTAAAAGGGATTTTTGATAAAGAAACCTTTCAAGAACTTAAGGGCCTGAGACAGGAAATGAGATCTTTGAAAGATAAAATAGGAACTGATAGTTTTGATGATGATTTATGAACTCTTAAAGGTAAGTACTTGGATGGATCTGATTTTGATTACTCAGATACTGTTGTGTATAATGATATTGTAGATATTTTAGGTAAAGATATTAAATATTTTTCTCAAATAGAGTCATCTCCTTATGAAAGTTCTCCAACATCAACTCTTTGTTCTGCTACTGTCCAAAAAAATGCTCAAAATATTTTTGGTATTACCATCCCTTCCGGTAATGCTATAGATGCACAAAATCTTGATCTGGATACCACAAAAAAAGATGCAAATGGACGCACTATCCCTGTAGATACTCGTGAGGCTTTTATTGGAAGTGCTGTATGATCAGATTCTTTTTTATTAATTCCTACACGCGCTACAATGGCGGATGTTTTTGTAGAATCATCGAATAAAAATGGGCATAGATGTCTTGCATTTAAAAAACTGCCTACGAATGAATGGTACATATTGGATCCTTATAGATCTCCCGATACTAGGTCTGTGAAGCCTAAAAAATTAGCTGATTATACTAAAAATAATAAGATTGTGAAAGTTAATTTTTATGATACAAATGTAGTTATTGCTTCTGATAGTTATGAAAATTCAAATGTTAGAATGGTTGCTTAAAGACTCTTGATTACTCTTTTGACTGATCCTATGATCTTTGTTTGGTCGTATGGTTCTATATTTATATCATCAAAAAATCTATTGATGGATTCTAGCATAAGTTTTTCATCTTTTTTTATTATTCTCTTGAGTTTTGGTAGGTCGTTGTGCATGATGAAAACATATTCATTGATATCATAGTGATCTTGTTGTTTGATGAGGACTAAATCTCCGTCTTGTATTTTGGGTTCCATAGAGTTTCCTTTTGCTCTTACAAAGAAACACCCTCCGATGTTTTTTGTCCCTATTAGAGCCATAGTTACAGGCATTTTTTCTTGGGAGTATTCGTTAACTATAGCAGATCCTTTGTTTCCACATTGTGCAAATCAATATATCGGTAGATAAAATATGTCATTTTCTTCAGGTACTATTTCTTCCTTTATCAATCTATATCAATATCTATCTTTAATAAAGTATCATAGTTGTACCAGTTGATTGAGTTTGTTTAGTGTTGTTTGTGGGTGTTTGACTCCAATAGCTGCAGATATTTCCCTGAGAGTGAGTCATTCTTCTTGTGTGTTTTGTTTGAAGAATTCGATGAGTGCTTGTTGAATAGAGTCTAATGATTTCATGGCTTGTTATTATAATTTTAAAGATTATTTATTTTGATTCTATCTAGAATAGTAATTTTTTCTTTGACGATGTCAAATTGATTTTGACAAAATCAATTATTTTTTTGACAAAATTTATATACCAGTCTTTGACTGGCAAAAAATCTCTTGACAACGTATTTGTGTTTCGTATATTTGTCATTGTAACATTTTATAACTTTATGTGAATACACATGTCTACAAAAACACAGGTACTTGATGAAGCATTTAAGAGTATTGAAAAGCAATTTGGGAAATGAGCAGTGATGAAAATGTGAGATAATGCTAACGTTGGTATGGTTAATACATTTCATTCATGATCTTATGTTTTAGATCTTATTTTAGGGTGATGATACCCGGAAGGAAGAGTTATAGAAATTTATGGTCCTGAATCTTCTGGTAAAACCACTATTGCATTGCATGCTATAGCAGAGGTACAAAAAAGAGGAGAAACGGCTGCGTTCATTGATGCGGAACATGCTTTAGATCCTTCGTATGCTAAGAAGTTGTGAGTAGATACTAATGAATTATTGTTGTCACAACCAGATTTTGGTGAACAAGCATTACAAATAGCAGAAGAATTAGCCAAAACTTGAGCAGTGAAGCTTATCGTTATTGATTCTGTATCTGCTTTAGTTCCTAGAGCTGAAGTTGAAGGTGATATGGGAGATAGTTATATGGGTTTGCAAGCGAGGATGATGTCTCAGTGATTGAGAAAACTTACATCTATTTTGGCTAAAACAGGTACTACGTGTATTTTTATCAACCAAATTCGTATGAAAATAGGGGTTATGTTTGGTAATCCTGAAACTACTTCAGGAGGACAAGCTTTGAAGTTCTTTTCATCACAAAGGATTGAAATAAGAAAATGAGAAAAAATTACTCTTGATAAAGAGCAGATAGGATACGTTGCAAAGGTTAAAACAGTGAAAAATAAAATATTTGCTCCTTTCAAAAAAGTTGAACTCCCTGTTCTATGGAATAAGTGATATGATGAATATGCTGATATTGTTGAATCAGCTAATGTACTTAATTTGGCTACAAGAGCTTGAGCTTTTTATACTATATGAGATAAAAAGGTACAATGAAAAGATAAGTTTATTCAATTATTACAAGAAGATGATAAATTGAAGACTTCATTAGAAAAAGATATTCAAGCTAAGATAAAAGAGATGAGAACTTGAAAAAAAGTTTTAGATGATGAAGCATTAGATAGTCTTACTGATGATAAAAAAGACATTGAAGGAGATAAGTAATTACACAGATATCTTAATTTATGTTTTATATTGTTATATATATGAAAATGGAAGCAATTACATTGAATGGAGATTACAAGTCTTTGGGACTTTGGGTAAAAGATTTTACCAAAAAGGATGGTAGTCAGGGTCAGGCTATATCTGGAACTATTACTATTAGGCCTGATATGGTAGGAGATTTTTATGTCAGTATTTATAAAAATACTGAAAAATCTAAAGAAAACTCTCCTGATTACTCTTTAACTCTAACTCCTGTTCCAAAGAAAGAGTAATTCCTTTCATAAAAAAAACTCCTCATTATAGAGGAGTTTTTTTTATTGTATTGTATAAATTATTTTTTCTATAGTTTGATTATTTATACTTATTATTAGGGCACTTCTTCCAATACTTAATCCATTGACCTGTATAATAGTTGGATTTGGTGATATGAGATTAATGTTGGTCATATTTGTTTTTATATTTGTTTGGGATGGTATTAGTTCAATCGTGAATGGTAGTACTCCTATAAATTTACTTTCTGTTCACTTCTTGTAGAAGTTTATTTCTATCTCTTTTTTCGATCCTACTTGTAGTCTTGTATTATTCCCTGTGTGATTATTTATATATAAATCATGTGTACTGAAGAAATGTTTAGTCTTATCATCGAAATTACTTGTATCTATAATAATTTTTTCACCTAGGTGATTGTCTTTTTCTGTTTCGATTTCTTCTGTGTTTTGGCTGTTAGATGTATCTTTTTTAATATTGCTATCAATAACTGGTTCTGGATTTGCTGTTGGATGAGTGTTTTCACTATCTTGAGTAGTTTCTATGGGATTCCGACTATTGTTTATATTTTCTTCACTTTCTTTGTCCTCTTTGCTCTCTTTTGGTGTTATGTCTGTTTTAGTTTCTGATGGTATATTGTCTATGTCTTCTTTACTATCTGGTTTTTTTATATCTTCTTGGTTGTCGTTTTCATCTATATCTTCTTCAGTAGATTCTTCATCAAGATCATTTTTCGGTTCAATATTATTTTCTGGAATAACATGTCAGAGACGATTTTGTTCAAATAATACTATAGGATCATAGTGATTGTTTAATAACTGTTCTCTACATAATCATTCTTGTATGATAGTCATATGTCATTTAGCTAAGTCTGGACATCCAAGGTATCCATACATTGGTCTTCATCTATTGTCTTTAGTAAGTTCAAAATGTACATGGAATCAGCCGAGAGCTCCAAATGTTGTTCATGAATTTCAAACTGTACCAATACGTGTACCCTGAGATATCATGTCTCATGCTTCTACCTCAATAATGTCCATATGAGCATATACTGCATGTATATATTTTCATCTAAATAAGTATTTTACTTTTACTACATTTCCATAACCATTTTGTCGTCATGCATATGTTACTTGTCAATTACCTATAGAATATAGTGGTGTACCGCGTGCAGTAGCAATATCTAATCATGCGTGAGCTCAAATTGTCTGGTCTCGTCATGCTTTATATGGTGCTGCTCGTAATACTGTATACAGCTGTCTATGTATAGTACTATTTTTGTATAATTCGTAATTAGCGTTTGTTATTTTTGGTAAATTTATTTTACAAGATGGATCCATTTCATTCCGATACTCTGTTCTACATTCTATAGTTGATACTTCTTGTAGAGGATATATAAAGTTATCATTGCTTGGTAGTCATACTGTTCCTGCAAATATTCGGCTCATGCATCACACTAGCAATACAAGCATTAATTCTCCTAGGTGAATTGTATTATGATGGCTGTGATGTGCTATATGAAAATGTTTATGATAATATTTACATACATGGTGATCTAAGTGATCATGCAGTTTCTTCTGCTCTTTTTTATTGAGTTTTTTTGTTATTCTTTTTTGCTTCCTCATTTTATCTTATTTAATTAAATAATCTTGCTCTCTCTATTGTATTCAGAAAAGTGTTTTTTGTCAAATTTTTGGCTATTTTTTATGTTTTGACTTATGATACTTTTTCTGTATCCTGATTTTGCTATGTTTTGTCTTACTTTCGTTATATGTCTAATAAAAATATTCTTTTTATTCTTGATTATTATACTCCTCATAGATGATGAGCTGAGACAGTTTTTGAGAATATAACAAAAAAACTATCTCAAAGGTGATATACAATTACTGTACTTACATCACATTTTCTTCCTTCTTTACCTAAATATGAGAAAATGGATGATATTAATATTTATAGAATAGGTTCTAGTAGACTTTTTTTTATTTTTGCTGCTATATTTTTGTGAATAAAATTATGTCGTGATAAAAATATTGACTTTATACATACTAGTACTTATGGTGGTGCAATCCCTGCCTGGATTGTTGGTTTATTGTCTCGCAAAAAAGTTCTTCTTACTGTACATGAGGTTTTTTGATCTTTGTGGTCTGTATATAAAAAATGGCCTAAATCTCTGTTGTATAAATTGTTTGAGTGTCTTATTTTCTTTTTGCCATATAAGGCTTATCATGTTGTGTCTACCTATACGTTAAATAGTATTAGACTATTGTATGGTATTCCTGATACTAAAATTCGTTTGATATATAATGGTGTGGATGATCATTTTTGGTCTACGCAATCTCTTTCACAAAATATTATCAAACAATGGAGAAAAAAATATAGTCGATGAAATCGTTTTGTTTTATTATATTATGGACATAGCGGTAGATCAAAATGATTAGATTATCTTATAGATGCTTTGCCTTCTATTTTTAAACATCATCCTAATATATTGTTTGTCTGTAATCTTATACATGCTAAGAGAGATAAAGAGACTAAAGCGTATATTCGTTCTTTGTGATATAATAAAAATATTCAGTTATTTAGTTGATTCTCTCTTGAATCGTTGCGTATATTGGTTGCTGCAAGTGATTGTATCGTAGCTCCATCATTATCAGAATGATTTGGCTCGGTACATGCTGAGGTTTCTGCTTTATGAAAGCCATTGATAACAACACGTGTTGCTTCAATACCTGAGGTTGTTCATGGATCAGTTCGTTTTGTTGAACCTCAGTCATCACAAGCTATTGTGTCTGCTGTTGGAGATGTTATCCATAAAGAGACTAGCTATATAGAAAAAAAATCATTCCCTTGGAATAATACGATAGATGGAATTGAAGAATTATATGATGATTTTATGAAATGATAACTTGATAATATATTATATCTAAGTATTGTTTGTGTCTTTATATACTATTTGTTTGTGAATGATAGTAGTCTATGGTAAATGAAAGGTATGAAAATGATTAGATCTATTGTTGACAGAAGTAGACATAGATCATGTGTTAATGGATGATGAAGATAGAGACGATCAGATTCTTGATGATGCAAAATATATTATTATGTCTCCATGAATTTCTCCTAAACACGATGTATATAAACAGTATGTTAAGAAAATACTTAGCGAGATGTCCTATCTTGGTCGTTTATTAAAAAAACTTTCATTACCTAAAATTACTTTTATTGGTATTACTTGAACTAATGGAAAATCTACTACAGCCTGGATTATGTATCAGGCATTACAAAGAATTGTTCCTGATGATAATGTCTGGATTGCTGGTAATTTTGATATTCCACTTTCAGAAACGCTTGTATCTATTATGCAATCAAAATCTCATAAAGAACATTTTTGTGTTGTAGAGTGTTCTTCATTTATGCTCTATAATCTAGATACATTTATGTTTGATTATAGTATTTTTCTTAATATAGCTCGTGATCATCTTGATTGGCATGATAATATGACTGATTATTTTGCTGCAAAATCTCGTATTTGTGCACAGACTCATAAATCATTTGTTAGTCATACGATCAATCTTTTACTCCCTTCTGCATTAGAAAAAAAAGCCACTATTATTCCTCACCATATAGATATATCATATACTAAATTTGTTGGAAAGCATAATATGCAAAATATTGCTGCAGTTGCTAAATGTTTGGAAGTTCTAACTAAAGATAAAGATATCTTATTTGATCCAACTAAAATATTTGATAAACTGAAACCTTTGCCTCATCGTTTAGAACTTATTAGAGAAATAAATGGTGTCATGATTATTGATGATGGTATAAGTAGTTCTGCTCAATCTCTTTTAGCTGCTTTGCATGCAATGGAAAAATCGTGTATTGCTATAGTAGGTTGACATGATAAAGGTGATGACTATAGTGTTTTGTCTGTTGCTATTCGTCAAAAAGTATCGTGTTTGGTTTGCATTGGTGAACTCCAAAATACATTTGTTTCTATAGCAAAAGATGTTTGAATCCCCTATATAAGAAGTGATACTTTAGAACATGCTGTTCAAACCGCTGTTGATTATGCACATCGTTTATCTGTTTCTACTGTTTTGTTTAGCCCAGGTGCTGCAAGTTTTGATATGTTTTCCAATGTGTATGATAGAGTACAGAAATTTAATATTATTGTGTCACAACTCTAGGTGTCGAGCAATTTTTGGAAATCTGATGGTGTTTCAAATGAGTTGTATACTGAAGCAAATCTAACATAAGCTACTAGATCAATATTCTTAATCGCATTCAGTACATCTGTTCCTATTTTTTTAGATGTTATTTCTTTGTTTTCTTGCGATCGCTTGGTTTCTAATATGCTTATCATATTATCTATTTCTTCACTAATATATTTTCTCTTCGCAAAGGATAGGAGGATAGCCTTTTTTAATTTCTGTCTATCGTATATTTCTTTAGTTCAGTCTTTTTTAATTACTGTTAGTTCTGTTATTTCTTTCTTCTCGAATGTTGTAAATCTATGTGAACAAAATTCACATTCTCTCCTACGTCTAATTGCTTGTCAGTCGTCAATAGTTCTTGAGTCTATGACTTTAGTCTCCATGCTATTGCATTTGGGGCATCTCATATTGTATATATTTGGATTAAAAGCTTTTTGCTGCTAGTTTTTTGTTATTAGCTTTTATTGTGGTATCACAAATCTTTTGTTGTAATATGATATGTTTTTGAGAAATCATCTCAATCGCATAATATCTTCGCCTATTAGATTTTTTTTAATATCTTCTTGTGATAGTCATTTGGTAAATTTATTCCAGTTATTCACTGCTAATTGCATATATTTTTTATTATCATCCAATGATATCCGCTTTTCTATCAAGCTGTAGTATGATAGATATATTTCTTTAATGATTTCTGTTACAGGTTCTACATAGTGTTCTGCAAGATGTAATATTTCTGTAATGTATAGATCTATAATTATATTTGTATTTTTTGTTTGTTTTTGTTCGCTATAATACATATATAACATTAGTCACAACATTGTTTCTCTTGCTTGTGCTATAGATCCAGCTATATTCATTGCTGCATAATCTTTGTGTAAATCAGTCTTTTTTTCTTCAAATTTGTATATAAATAAATGTCGTATCCAAAAATCAAATGTATAAAGACTATCTTTTATGCGATATATATCTTCTTGTGTGATATGTTTGTTTACTAATTTTTGTAGATTTGGTATTTTTTGGAGTATATTGTATACAGGTTGATATACATTATCAAGTATGTTCTTCTCTTGTTGTACATATTGGCTTATTTTCTTGCCAAATGTGTGTCTAAATGTGTCTAATATCTCTTTATTTTTGACAAATATTCTTGTATCTTTTTGATTAATATCCTGGAATATTGTGGCGATGAAATTTTCATGAAATAACTTGAGTATGTAGATATTTGATTGTGCTTTTTTTAGTGTGTTACTAAATGGTACATAAAATTTTTCTTTTCCAGCTCTTACGTTTTCTGTGGCATACTTATAATAAAAGCTATTTTTACTATAGCTATATAGTAGAGCACCATAGTTTTGTAATGAATACTTTTTTTCTGTTGCAATTTTTTGATTGTATGTGATTTCTGATATAAATTCCCTTTTATGTAATTTCATTGCAAAATTATCTCATCTTGCTATCCATAAGCCACCTACGAAACTGATATAAAAGTTTAGTACTTTTTCCATAAACTTTGATTCTCTTTTGAGTTTATCAGGTATCTTTGCCATATCGATGTTTTGCATATCTCCGATAGATGACATAAATTCATCTATTTCTTCGGATTCTTCTGGATTGTATTCTTGTGTATTTTGTAGTGCCATATATTTTTTTATTCCTTCAAAAAATCATTTTTTATAGAGAGAGAAATCAGTGATGTATGAAAGGAAAGACTCTAATTCTTCATTGTTTTTGCGAAACGATTGGATATACTTTTCTATAGTTTTCTTATCATAAATACTGGCTATTAATGTTCATGTTAATGTATGTGGATCGGCTTGTGTATATAGATATCTAATAAGTATATCTGCTGGTAATATAAGAGGGAGTATTTTTTTTTCAGTAATGGAAAATGTTGGTTGTTGATTGTAATAATTACTATTTTTTATGTATTCTTGTATGCTCTTGTTGTGTGACGTTTCTTTAGATTCATCATAAAATAACCATTGATAGTAATCTGTTTGGTTGTTTACAGACACATCAAATACAGTATTTACCTTTTCGTATACTGCCTGTAGCATAAAAAATATGTCATTTTCTTTGAGTACTTGTTTTTTGATTTTCTGTATAATTTTGTGATCAAAGTCTGTATTTGTTTGCAAGAATACTATTTCATAAAATGAGAAAAATACTTCTATAAGCCAGTTAAACTTTTCTTTTTTGGTTCATTGTGGAAATACTTTTATTCTGGCAGCAAAGATGAATGTCAACAATAGCGTAGTATAACAAAAATGTACGAAGTATTTGTTATCAAAATTTTCTAATGTTTTGTAACTAGATAGACTCGTTACTAATGTAATGCTATATCCTATTGTGGATGGATTGTATACTCTATATCCATTGATATTTGCGCTTCCTGCATATCAGTAATATAGGTCTATATCTTGTACTTGTACTGTTGGATTGTTTCAGAAACCTATTTTAAACTCAAATGGATCTAATGCGATATCAAATTGATTGAGTTTGTAATTTTCTACAAGTTTTCTGTGTATTATAGAGAAAAACTCTTTGGATGATATGAATGATACAAAAATACTGGCAGGATTTATATTTCCTGTCATTGCATTTGATGGGAAAAGTGAAAGAAGGAGTCTTTTAAATAATTGCATGTGTATGGTTGTGTAAAATGTCTTTTATTTTGTTACTTTTCTCGCTCTGTGATGGTTATACTATAGGACATATCTTGTCGGGTATGTGCAGGATTTTCGTCTAGTGTAACAATGTCATTCTCGATATTTTGGATGTAATAACGTTTTGATCAAAGCATGATAAATGTATCTTCTGCTGGAGTAATCCCTGCTTGTGTTAGTGTATATATTGGCATACGTTGTATTAGCGTTGGGTTGTAATGTTTCCCATAGCTTTCGCTTGCTGGTATTGTTAGTATTAGTGTGTCTCCGCTCTGCGATCCGATCAGATAATTATCTATCCCAGGAATAGAACCACTTCATATAGTAATATTTTCTGTGTTTTTGGCAAATATACGTCCATCTTCTAATGCTATTGTATAGTCTATAGTTACTTCATCTCATAGTTGTATTGTTTCCTGGGATTCTTTTTGTCAGATTAATGCTATAGTTGCTACAACTACAATAATCAGTAAAATGATAGCTACGACAATACCTCATTTTTTGTTTTGCATCTTGGCTGGTTTCTATTAATAAAAAATACTATTACTCTAGATATACAAAAATCATCTATATATACAATACTTAGTACTTTTCTTGTATTGTTCTAAAAAAATGTTTTCGACTTTCTTGTGGTGTTTGTATTTTGTTTTCTTGATCTATTTGTGTTGTTGTTAATCTTTCTTCTTCAAATCTTATTATAAACTCTCAAGGAAAAAGAATATTATTTTCGTGTCGGAGAAAATATTCTGCATATTCTGACATCTCATATGGTATAAGAAAATTTTCTTCATATAATTTTCTCTGAGTGATTTGTTGTGTTTCTTGGTTTACATTTTCTATGGATACTTCTATTGCTAGATAGTTCATATATGTTCTAATACTAACAATCATTGCAAAAAGCGTAATAATTCATAATCAGTATTTGCTGATCACTGGATTTTTTTGTATAAATAGAAGAAATTTCTGCATGTGTTTGTATTGGTTGTCTAAATCTTCTTTATTTTTGTTATTCTTCGTTGCAAATGCAAGGGGAAATAATACTATATATTGTATTTATTTGCTTCTGGCTGCTAGCTATTAGCTACAGGGTTTTATGTGTATAATTGTATTGATGGCGATTAAACAGTTACCAGATTATCTTATCAATAGACTTAAGGCTGGAGAAATTGTTGAAAGGCCTGTTTCTGTGATTAAAGAATTGGTAGAAAATAGTTTGGATGCTGGAGCAAAACATATCGTCGTTACCGTTAAAGATGGCGGAAAGAATACTATTATGGTGGAAGATGATGGATCGTGAATTGAAATAATAGATATGGATAAGGTTCTTTCCAGATATGCGACATCCAAGATGTCAGAAGAACACGATCTCCAATCTATAGAAAGTTATGGATTTAGGTGAGAGGCTTTAGCGACTATATCAGAGGTTAGTAAGCTGACTATTCAGTCAAAAACAGCTTTTTCTGATGTGGGTATGCAGCTAACAAAAAGGGGAGATCAAGTCTCTCAAAAATCTATCCCTGTTTCTTTTGATCATGGTACAAGTGTTATTATTGAGGATCTTTTTTATAATGTTCCAGTGAGATTAAAATTTATGCGTTCTGCTCAGACGGAATATTTTTACTGTTATAATTATATTATTGATATTGCGTTATGTCGTCCTGATATTTATTTCGTTTTTAAGAAGAACGATAATGTTATATTTAACTTAAAACCAGTGGATTCTTTAGTAGACAGAGTTGGACATATATATAAGAAGGATTGGGGAAAAAGCTTGAGAAAGTTGGATTATACAGAGGATGG
>SKIU01000028.1 GCA_007116275.1 candidate division SR1 bacterium
AAGAAAGACAAAAGACTCGGGTTTTTGATCGACGCACTGAGACAACTTGAACAACAGCTACAGGCTATTGGAGGACGTTTGTATGTAGATACAGGTAAACCGACTGACATTATCCCTCATTGGGTAAAAAAACATGCATGTGATGCTGTTTTTGTCAATAAATCCTATGGTCCCAGAAGCAAAACAAGAGATCCTCAAATCCAATCGCGATGTATCGAACATGATATCGTGTATCAAAGTTTTGCTGATTTTCTATTGGTTGAACCACAAGAAGTCGAACAACGCAAGGTGTTTACCCCTTTTTATAAACTATGGAAAAAACATCTAGCGAATACTGATGTAGATCTTGTCCAGTGATCATATACGTTACTACATATACAAAAGGTACAGAGTCCTGATATTACATGGAATAATGATAAAATCTATGATACTATCGACGCAGGAGAAAATACACATCGACCTGTCGATCGAGCACAAGAAAGAATACAATCTTTTGATCTTGTACATTATGAGCAGAATAGAAATAATGTCGACATAGATGGAACCACAAGACTGTCTCCTTACATGAGATTTGGACTCGTATCTATTAGGGAACTATTGACCCGAGGGATTGTAGTGCACAAAAAAATCTATGGCGATCATGCATCTGAACATAAAAATCACTATGTATCTGAACTGGCATGGAGAGAATTTTGGTACCATATCATGCACTATTTTCCTGAAACTGCTATGACAGAATTTCAAGAAAAGCGTAGACATATCCAGTGGTCAAACAATCAAGCATTACTTGAAAAGTGGGAGAAGGGAGAAACTGGATACCCTATTGTCGATGCTGCGATGCATCAACTCCGTACCGAAAACCGAATGCATGGAAGAGCAAGAATGATTGTGGCATCGTTTCTCACCAAAGATATGCTGATAGATCGAAGATTGGGCGAGAAAGTTTTTGCAAAATATCTCTTAGATTATGATTTTGCTGTCAATATAGGAAATCGGCAATGGTCTGCTAGTGTTGGTGCTGATCCTAAGCCATTAAGGATTTTTAACCCGATTCTTCAAAGTAAAAAGTTTGATCCACAAGCAGACTATATCTTGCAATATATTCCCGAACTTCACAAAAAACCATTGGATGCTATTCATGATCCGCTCAAATACCCACTTGATTATATCCAGCCAATAGTAGATCATTATGTGATGAGTAGAAAATCCAGAGAAGCGTACAAAAAGGAATAAGCTCTTGTAGGTATCTCATATTTTTCTATAATATTATCATATTTACATACTATACTATAGCTATGGAAAATGTAGGTGTTGATGATGGATACTGGGTTGTATTTGCGGATACCACCAAAGATGATCGAATCAAAAGAAATAAAGGTATCGAAGAAACCTGATACATGAAAAAATTTAGGAGTTTCATTTTTCCAGCTAAGTATCATGATGAAGCGGTGAAAACAGCTGAAGAACTCTTATCTGAACTTAACAAACCCAATGCAAAAATAATACATTTTATAGACAAGAACAAAAAACCTTTCGTCTATGATAGAGTGTTTTTTGAGCGTGTCGAATGCGGTGATGAATTTATGGATTTGTGGGATACTATAGTCAGAGACAATCCTTCTATTGCACATAAAGTTATGACAAAATTATTTCGTGCAATAAGCCAAACTGCACTAAAAATAGAGTGTCTTAGTAAAACAAAACTCAAAAAAGATGACAATATTAATGTTTTTTTTTGAGAAAGCCTGGTGAGATAACAATGAATATTGTACATCATATGAGACAAAAATGTTTAATAAATTTTGAGAAATGTCTGTTTTGGATCAATGACAGAGAGTTAATATGATGTATGTTTATAACAAGCTACAAAAACAATTTCCTAGATTCTGATGGTGTATAGAAAATATATGCTATCATACATTTCTTCGTATACATGATACATTAGATTTTTGACCGCTAATTACTATGTCCAAAAAAGATCTTAACTAAGCACTCACATAACTATGGATCAATTGATCTGTTCCTATTTTGTCTATATCTTCTATTTTGCAAATAATCATCGGGAGTTTGTTTTCCAATGCGATCGCAAAAGCTGTCTGATCCATGACTTGTAATCAGCGATTTTGTGCATCTTGGAGTGTGATAGTATCAAATTTGATCGCATCTGCATGCTTCATAGGATCCTTATCATAGATACCATCTACTTTGGTTGCTTTGACAACAACATCACAGCCAAGTTCTAGTGCTTTTTGTGCTGCTGCCGTATCAGTACTAAAGAATGGATGCCCTGTCCCTCCTGCACAGAAGACAACATAACCATCAGTAAGTGCCTGCTGTGCTTTTTTTGGTGTAAAATCATCTGCCATCTTAGGCACTGAAAGTGAAGAGAACACTTTGGTTTGTATGTCTGATTGTTCCAATACTTGAGCAAAAACAGATGCATTGATAACCGTAGCGAGCATACCCACATAGTCTCACTGTACACGATCAATATCTTCCTGTCTTGCTCCTCTATAAATATTACCAGCACCGACAACAATAGATATCTGATGTCAGTTACTTATCAGTGCTGCAATTTTATCTGCAAGACTACGCATAAATGTGTAGTCAAAGAGATCATCTACATTATTTTTGAGTGCTTCTCCTGACAGTTTGAGCATAAGTTTTTTGTGTTTCATGAGAGAATGAGAGCTAAAATAAATCATCGCTATGGATAGTACAGATACCACTACGAAAGGCAATGATTTTTTGTGTGCTAAAATTTGACAAATCGCTCATCGCTGGATATACTATCTATATACTATATTTATATATTAGCAACTACACTACCATGCACCACAAATCACTGAAGAATATTTTTATTTTTGGACTCACTCTTTTAAGTTTTGGCTTTTTGTCTGCTCAGTTTGTTGTCCCATCGGGGATAGATAATGCCTTGCAGATTATCCAAAGAGTGCTTATCACCACCACCTGAACAAGTACCGGTGATGTGGTCATGGATATGAATACGGGAGATAATAATATCTATCTGAATCCTAATTTTCTCTCTACTACTGGTGCCTATAGTGGTAATCTATTTTTGACGCTTGATGCTGATGGCTATATAAGTTTTGCTTCTGGAGCTATCGGAGCAACTTGAGCCACATGAGAAACATGACC
>SKIU01000031.1 GCA_007116275.1 candidate division SR1 bacterium
GCGACACAACTCCGTAAACAATTTACCTATAGTTATGCTGATGCTTTAGATTCAGGTAAAGAGGCCAAAGAAACAAACGATTCTATCCAGTGACTTATAACAGTTCCTAAGCTAGCTGACGTAATGGCGAGTTATTGTAGGACTTTGGATATAGATTATTCAGATTTTGTAGATCAAAATAGACCATCTATAGATTTCTCATCACGAACCAGAGACGAGAAACAAGAACTACTCAATACGATGGTAGAAGAATATTATATACCCAACGCACAGAAATTTGGGGAGAAAATGTGACTAGATCCCAAACAATACGAAGTTTTTGTCAAAAAATTATTTTCATTAGATGAAAAACAGCTTACGATACCGTGACCTGACGGTAATGAAATACAACTTTCGTTTACAAACAAAGATATCAATGAAGTGGTAACGGTGCATGAAGATGGTGGGTTATGAGATGGACCTATTCCTTTTGAGTTTACTCTTGATGCATCTGACGAAGAACAAATGCACAAATTGGCTACTACTATGACATGGAAACAGTGGAACACTATCGATAATATAAAGTATGATCCCCAACAAAAACTATCTCTGGAAGTACATGGCCAGAGAGTCGAAGGGTATGCTTATAAGATGATGCACGATGGGGAAGAAAAATACATCATTACCCAAGACTATATCGCTAACAAACACGATGATGAAACATCTGTCTTAACCAAGGAAGGGACATATGTGCCGATTAAGGAAAGTAATGAAGAGCAGACAGTTATATTGCATAGCAAGAAGGATAGCACCAATAATCAATACAAAATCGCAAAAACAAAGCCAGATACCCTCACAATTAAGCCGCATGATGTAACAGGCTTACTTACAGCTTACTGTCTCAATAATAGTAACAAACTATCTGAGGAGGACAAAGCGGATCTTTTTAATCAAAACACACCACCAAAACGTAAATTATCTAAGGTGTTTGAAGATGAGATACTGGGAAATGATGAACAAAATAAGGAAGCACTCAAAGACAAGGAACAATATCCAGGAGAGACTGCGGAATGATACGCACAGCGTATGGAGTCTGAGAGAAAAAATGCATACAAGGCCTGGGATGCAATTCCTGGTTTTGACTGAGTGAAATTTGAAAAATGAGCACAGATAGCTATCCAAAATGTGGAGTCTATCTTTTCTGAAATACCAGGAAATGGAGGATATACTATACTTGAACTTACGGATTGTGACGACTGGAACAATCCTACGCAATTTAAGTATAAAATCAGTGGCGGATTGGAAACAGATATATCAGATGAGAATGGTGTAAATTTAACAGGTCAAGAATCAAACCGGCTTTCATTCTCTGATGATTGGTTTACTAAGATGAAGGATTTCGGTAGTGGATCTATCTATAAATTTCCACCAAAACAACAAGAAGATACCCTATTAGATTATACAAAAAAACTCAATTTTGATAATCAAGGTATGGATGAATTTAAGTGAAGGATGGAAATGCTCACGCATGATGGAAATAAATTATTAAACTCTCGTAAAGAAGAAATCAAATATTTTGGTCTAGAGTCAGTAAAATATGATGATGAGTGAAAAGACAAAAAAGTATATATTATGTTTGAGACGTCTTTTGATGGAAATACAGTAAAAGTAAAGGATAAGGCATGATCATATAATAAAAAGATGAGTCTAGCTGAATTTTCGCTATTTGCAGCAGATAAAGGTTTGTATGCATTTTCACAAAGGGAATATGATGAAGATGTAGAAGATATATCTATGGAAAATGCAAAAAGTAAGAGAGCATTTTTTGTTATGAGCCCCAAAAATATCGTCGACGGAGTCGCAAAATGGCGACAAGGAACAGTCGTAGATGGTGTCAAAAAATCTAATGAAAGAAGAGTAGAAAAGATAGAAGAGATATTCTACACGTCAGGCGTAACAAGTATGTTATCTAATGTACCATGGTATGGTGAATATTTTTATCAAGCACAAGATGAGTTTGAGAACAAGTTAGCAGACAAACATCATAAAGTTATTATGGAATGAGATTCCACGATCAATCAGCGAGGAAAAAAACTTGTACGAGGAAAACAGACATTCGTTGATAACCACAACCTCAAAGGACCGCACCGTGAAGCATGTTTTGATAAGATTATTGGTATTTTTGATAAAGTAGAGAATGGTTGAAGACTTGATGATGTCGAAAGAAGGGAAGCTTTTGCTGGACTGTTATATGTCCTTGAAAAATTTCAAACGACCTATCCCAGAAGACTAGCAAAATATGCATGAAGAAATCTTCGACCAAAATTATTACTCAATGATGAAAAATATGAATTATATATTAGATTGTTTAATCAAGCAAAACAGAAGCTCGAACAATGACAGGCAAGATGAGAAGATGTAAGAGAACTTATGGATAATGTTATGCATTTTGATGTGAAAAATATGTCTGAACTGATGAAAGATCCACATCATAGATTTGTTTATGGATATAAGAGTATACCTGTATTACAAGAGCATTCAGAAAAACGTACTAATGATACAGCAAGAAAAGATGGAGGTGAATCTGCATGACACCATCCAGCATTTGCCCGTGCATATCAAGAAGAAGTAAGAGATAAAATCGCAAAGGGGCAGTATGGATATGTGATCGGTGCACTAGTTCAATTATCCAAAAGAAAAGAGATATGAAATCCACAGAATTACCGTCGTCGGTTAACAGGAGTATTACAGGTTATTTTATCTGGATGAATGAGATATGCTGCCAATAGAGGGGATAGAAAATATCTGAGAGACTTCTTAAGAAAACATGGAATACCTATCTCTGATTATATCTTGGATAATGCGCAGTGAGGGAAGGATCTTGCTATACTTCTTGATGTGATATCAAGAAAATCTGGTTGTGATAAAAGTTTTTTAGAGGCAACTGGCCGAAATCCATCACTTGAACACTATGATACACGAAGTAAACCAAAAAATGATAATGATAGTAGTGATAAATGAGCTCATGATACATTTAATGGTAAGTTAGATGGATGGTTTTTGGGAAAATGAAATGCCAATAAGATTGTTCCATTCTTGGAAAATAGTAACTTACATCAGCAAACTAATCTTGCAACTTTAGTAAAAGATCCATCACTAA
>SKIU01000002.1 GCA_007116275.1 candidate division SR1 bacterium
TGGTCAAGGTATTGATGATCTTTTGGAAGCAATACTGCTTCATTCAGAGATGCTTGAACTTCAGTACAATCCAGATAGAGCTGCAGTCGGTGTCGTGTTGGATGCCTATAAAGATGCTAGACAATGAGTTGTTAGTAGTGTTATTGTTCTTACTGGAACATTGAAAGTATGAGATGTTATTGTAGCCTATAATACTTATGGTAAAGTTAAAAGAATGCAGGATTGGAAAGGGAAAGTAGTGAAAAAAGTGCAGTGATGAGAACCGGTACAGATATTATGATTATCAGAATTGCCTGAACCAGGCCGTATGGTTGAAGTTGTTACCAAAGAGAAAGATGCACAAAAGAGAGTTTCTCATATAGAAAATGAAGCACTTATGGAACAGCAAGTTTCTACTGTTGATCAATTCTTACAAGACCTGCAGTGATCAGAAAAAACTGAATTGAGGTTGATCTTGAAAGCAGAGTGATCGTCTAGTTTGGATGCATTGCAGCAAGCAGTTGAAACAGTGCAGACACCTGATAATGTAACGATAAAAGTTATTCGTTCTGATGTAGGACAGTTTACGGAGTCTGATTTATCGCTCGCACAAGCATCCAATGCATTGGTTTTGTGATTTGATGTAGCTACACCTGCTATTTTAAAGAAAAAAGCACAAGCAATACAGGTAGAGATGAAATCATTTGCTATTATTTATGAACTTACGGATTATCTTACCCAATTGACCTTGGGGATGTTGAAAAAAGAATATGAGGAGACCTTCATTGGTAGCTTGAATGTATTGGGTATTTTCTTTAGAAAATGAAAAGAGATGGTTATCTGAGGAAAAGTATCAGAATGACATGTGAGAAATGGTGCTACGTTTAAAGTAATGAGATATGAAAACGAAGAGTTGGTCGAAATAGCTAGTGGAAAAGTTACTTCATTACAAAAAGATCAAACAAATGTTAAAGAAATGGCAAAATGACATGAATGTGGAATGAAAGTAAGAGTAGGTAAAAAGGTAGAAGTTTGAGATAAACTTGAATTCTATGAGATGCAAGAAAAGAAAGTAGAGAAAAAGACTGAAAAAGAATCTCAAAAGGCTACTGAAGAATCAACTGAGAAAGAAGTGTCGGAAGGTGCTAAGGAAGATGGAGCAGTGTAATAATAGATATATTTTAGTTGTTGTGAGAGGTTTTTGTGTCGCATTGGTCTATCCTATATGGATTACTAGGTCATCGTATCACTCCTTCTCGCAATGATGTTACTCTATGTACTATGAAACTTATTGTATGATTGGGAAACCCATGAAAAGACTATGCGAAACATAGGCATACAATAGGTTTTGTGATTGTTGATGATTTGGTCGATCAGTGGTGATGAACGTGGAGTCTGAAGAAAGAGCGATGAGCTGAAGTTGCTGAATGTTTTGTGGATGGAGAAAAAATTATTGTAGCGAAGCCGTTATTGTATATGAATCGTTCGTGATGACCAGTACAGCAGATAGCTCATTTTTATAAGATTGCTGCGCAAGATATTCTTATCATCCATGATGAGATAGATTTTCCTGTAGCGAAGATTGCTCTCAAGTTATGAGGACGCTCGTGAGGACACAATGGACTGAAAGATATTATGGCTAAATTGGGGACACAGGATTTTTGGAGGTTGAGAATAGGTATAGGGAGACCAGATAGAGAGGGGCACCAGAGTGTGGCTGATTATGTACTGGAAAATTTTTCTAAAGCTGATTTGGATGCATTGGATGATGTGTATGGGCATGTTATGAAGGGAGTTGAGGATTTTTTGGGGGTGTAGATATTGTCTTTATTCTTCATATTTTGTTTTTTGCCTCTGTTTCTATTTCGTCTATTTCTATAGAAAACATTAATTCGCCATTGTTATTTATGTGGACTTTACTGTCTCTGTCAATCACTCCTATCTTTTCTATTTTTCTAGCTTTTGTGATGGGTAAATTTATTTTTTCTTCCTTATTTTTACTTTTTCTTATTATAAGATAGTCTCCAGGCAATCAATCTCAACTCACATCCTTCTCAGTTGTTCTTTCTCGTCGAATTTTATCGTTATTATCTATTTGTTCGTTTATATATTTCCCTATATTAGCATCAAATATTCCTATTGGTCACATATGAAGTACTGCTATACCACCACTTGGTAATTGTTTGTATATTTCTTTAATGATTCTTAATGGGTTTGGAAGATATTGTAGTGTATAGAAAGAATACACGAATGCTGTTTTTTCTGGTAGTTGGATTCATTTTAGTAAATTCTGCTCTAGTACTTTTATCTTGGACTCTGGATTGAAATCTTTTAAGTCTATACCATATATTTCTATTTCAGGATGTAATTTTAGTATGTCTTCTTCAGTTTGTTTCTTTCAACATCAGATACCTACTACTTTATATCATTTTTTTAATTGATTTACTATGTCTTCAAATTTTTTATATGTGTCAGCTATTTTGTTAAGTCACCTCTGACGTGTCATTGTACTGTTTATTACATCAAAAATTTGATGATTTATATTTATATCATCTTCTGTTTTTATTATAGGAGAGTCTATAGATAAGTACGTTACTGCAGTATTTGCCATAGCTTCTTATTATTATAAATCATTACTATATTGTATCAATAATGAGCGTTTATTGCAAATTTTAGAATAGACTTTGGGCTTTGGGTGTAAGATTGCCACGCTCCCTTTGGTCGCTCGCAATGACAGATAGGAATGGAAATTGGCTTATAAGTTGTTCTCGTCACTGGATCATTGGGATGTTATAGTTTTCTGCTTTTGCTTTTTTGGATCCTGGATTGTCACCGATGAGCATATAGTTACTTTGTTTGGTAGGACTTGCATCAAAAATCATACCTTGGTCTTCACATGCAGTGATTATTTGCTCTCTAGATACAGGGAAAGTACCAGTAATAGAAAAATGTTGTTTTGTGAATGGGCTGTCGGTGTTTTTGTTGGTTGCTGATGGGTTGATGTTTACTCATGCGTCAACGAGGTTTTGTACTATCGTGATATTGGTTTCGTCGTCAAAAAAGGCTTGGAGTGCTTGGATCATTTTTTCTCCGATACCGTGGATTTGGGTGAGGAATTCAGTATTTGTGAGGTAGTGTATAAGATCTGATAAATTAA
>SKIU01000003.1 GCA_007116275.1 candidate division SR1 bacterium
CCCATCAAATGCCCCAAATCTATCGTCTGAAGGTTTTTCATCTCTCAGACAAATCCATCATCATGACTGACCATAAGCATAGCACCTTTATATTGACTCAAACTCTCAGCAATCACAGGAAGGTGACGGAAGTTAATATGATTGGTTGGCTCATCTAATATCAACAAATGAGGTTTTTGGATAACAAATCTTGCATAACAAAGAAGTCATTTCTGCCCTTCTGATAAAAATCAAATAGCATTTTTCAAGAGATCTCCTGTTAACAAAAACTGTGCAGCAACACGATAAACTTCCTGATCCGTAATGGCATCAGACATTTCGTGTAAAGCATCCCAAACTGTCATATCCATATCTAGCGCATCAAAATCCTGGCTATAATATCCAACTCTTGCTTCCTCAGATATAACAGCATCATCATCAACAGCATGTACAAGCCTTTTTAGCAAGGTAGATTTTCCGATACCGTTTGGTCATTTAAGAATATACCTATCTCATTTTTTTATTTGCAAACCAAGTTTCTTATGAACAAGGTCCCCCGCAGGAGACATAAGAGAGATGTTTTTGACAGTAACAATAGGTCAAACAAGATTTTCAAATGGTACAGTAAAAGGCTTAATAGTCTTGTCATCCTTTCTTACTTCTACCTTATTCTCTTCTGCATCAGCCACTTCATCTCTCATTTTACTCGCAAGTTTACGCATCTTTCATCATTTATTAGAGAAGAAATTTATCTTCGCCTTTGCATCAGCAATCCTTTTTTCCTCTCTCGCATTAAGTTTTTTTTCCTTTTCTATTTGTGCAGCAATCTGTTCTACCACATCGTAGTAATCTCATCGATATTGCTCTACTTTATGTGTATCGACATTGAGATACAAGACACCATCGGTAAACATATTGAGAAAATCTGCATCATGACTAATCACCACAACTGTCTTTTCATAACTCATCAAAAAGGTAATCAAATGACCAATTCCATCAGCATCCAGATTGTTAGTCGGCTCATCTAAAAGCAATATATCAGGTTTCTGGATCAATGCGTAGGCCAACAAGACTCTCGCCTGTTGTCATCCAGATAAGGTATTGAGTTTTTTATCATAATCTGAACAAGGCAGATTGACTGTTGTGAGAACCTCTTCTATCTTTTTATCCAATTGATAGTCTTTCTCCTCAAAAGCAGTAGCAAAATACTCTCTCAAAGAAAGCTCCATCTGGTCTCTGGGAATAACTTGTTTAGCTATAGCGATAGTGTTCCCTTGAACAACATTTATTTTTCACTCATTAGGTTTAAGGTCTCAAGTAATCATCTTAAAAATAGTAGATTTTCCGGCACCATTTTGTCCCATAACAGTGATTTTGGTATTCTGACGGATAGAAAAATCTGCATCATCCAATATCACTTTCTTCTTATCCTCACCGTAAGAAAACGATACCGTATCAAAACGTAAAATAACGGGGTTACTTGATTGTGACATACTATACAAAAAACATAAATTAAATAACTCGTGATTGCCAGGAGCGTAAGCGATGGGGCAACCTAAGACCCAATAAATAGGATTTTCACTACACAAAAGCAATATCTTAGCTTAGTGTAAATATTCTCATCCAAAAAAACAGACAAAATCTAACTCCTTCTTCTCCTACTTCTACCTCATCTTCCTCTTCCACGCGGTTTTGAAGAAAATGCACGCGTCGTTTTATGTTGTCTACTATCTATAGATGCAGGAAAGGGATGATTATCGACGACAGGGATATCCTTTTTGATCAAACGAGTAATTTGTTGTAAATATTTCTTTTCCTCATGATCACAGAAAATAATCGCTGTACCACGAGCGCCAGCTCTTCCCGTACGTCCTATACGATGCACATAAGTTTCTGGCTCTTCAGGGATATCATAAATAATCACATGCGAAAGTAGATCTATATCGATACCTCTCGCAGCAATATCAGTCGCAACCAATACTCTTATTTTCTTATTTTTCAAATCGGCAAGTGCCTTCTGTCTGGCTGTTTGTGATTTATTTCCATGGATAGCCGCCGAAGGAATACCAGCTTTGGTAAGTACTTCAGCAACCTTATTGGCACCATGCTTGGTTCTTGTAAAAACCAACGCACTCGTTACGTCACGGTTCTCCAAAAGATGCAAAAGTAAGTTTCTTTTATGTGGTTTGTCGACATAGTATAAAGACTGTTTCACAGTATCGACCGTTGATGACACAGGTGTCACTTTCACCGATACAGGTTCACGCAACATCTTGTGTGCAAGTTCCATAATCGCAGGCGGCATCGTCGCAGAAAAAAGTAATGTCTGTCTCTTCTTAGGAAGCAATGCGACCACTTTTTTGACATCACGGATAAATCACATATCCAACATCCTGTCAGCCTCATCCAAGATGAAAATCTGCAGGTGGCTGAGGTCGACTTTCCCTTGATTAATAAGATCGATCAATCTTCCTGGCGTCGCCACAACAATATCTGTCCCTCTCTGCAAAGCTTTTACTTGTGGTACTTGAGAAACTCCACCAAAAATCACCGTATGTCTCAGTGCGACATATTTTCCATAGGTCAAAAAACTTTCTCCTATCTGGATAGCAAGTTCTCTGGTTGGTGTCAACACCAATGCACGGATATGTTTCTTTCATTCTTGGGGTTGCTTAGCAAGTATTTGAAGAGTCGGAATCGCAAATGATGCCGTTTTTCCTGTCCCCGTCTGCGCACATCAGAAAAGATCCTTTCACTCAAGAAGAATAGGGATAGACTGTCATTGGATAGGTGTAGGTGTAGTATATCCTGTCTCAGCAAGCGCTTTGAGAATAGGAGAAATAAGGGGAAGATCAGAAAACTGCATAGAAAAAGAAAAAATAAACAATAAAACAATAGTTAAGTATACTGATTTTCCAGAAAATAGCTATGGAGAAATAATTAGAAACA
This sequence comes from candidate division SR1 bacterium, assembly GCA_007116275.1. Taxonomy (GTDB): domain Bacteria; phylum Patescibacteriota; class Gracilibacteria; order Absconditabacterales; family Absconditicoccaceae; genus SKIU01. The sequence continues at coordinate 2,929 of SKIU01000003.1, forward strand.
AAAATAGTTAAATAAATATAACAAAACAGGAGGCAGTCAATCTATAGAAAGCAATACATACGCAAAGCGCTGGAAAGACCGCATTGACTTCAAGTCCGGCAAACACACTCGCGGTTTGTGTTTGCCTAGATCTTTTTGTTACTTTTTGCAGCAATGGCAAAAAGTAAAAGAAATTACGACAAAAAGAACCCACC
>SKIU01000090.1 GCA_007116275.1 candidate division SR1 bacterium
TCTACAAGAAAGTAGGTAGTATCTTTATTAAGATGTCCTTTACTAGATTCATCACTTCTCAAATGAGTCACTCACAACTTGGTTCACAATCTCATCTTAGATGCAGGAATGCCAGCTTCCTCACTAATTTCTCTCGTAGCAGCTTGCTCAATAGTTTCTCCCGGTTCTATCTTTCCTTTAGGTGCCACTCGCTCTATTTTCTTAGAGACAGCATATCTTTTCATAAGAAGATACCTCGGCTCTCCATCTTTATGGATATAGTAAATAATACCTCCTGCACTTTGAACAATATGAGTCATTATCAAAAACAACAAAAATAAATTACTTTTCTGTACTAAGAATATACTGCATAAGCCCAGCAATAGATGATGCCACTACATTTGGGTCTTTAGGAGCTTCATTAAGAATATGATTATGCAAAGATTTGGAACTCTTTTCTATCTCATCCATAACCAAATGAGAACGACGCATAGGATTCTCAGACATATCTTTTTCCAACTGTTTATGTAACATATCAAGATCATCATGTACACTATCGAGAGTTTTCTCTTTTTCTCAAGATAACCATTTATCTAACGATTGCAACGCATTTCACAATTTTTCATTTCCATGTTGCACTTCAGCTGATACACGATCCTTCACTTCCTTTCGCAGATAGCGCAAAGTATTTTTAGATTCTTTGATAACCTCATCATCAGACAAGGGTTCATCTTTATCTATATTATCTTCTGGACTAACGTCCTTTTCAAATCCATCCAACATCATATATACACCACATAAAAACTTGCAACTTTTATCCTAAACCTTGCAATACTTTTTTTAGTATTGTCACATTTTTCTTATAATTAACTCTTGTCGGCCCCACAATACTCAAAATACAATCATAACCACCAACAAATATCTTACAGTACAAACAAGAAATAACCACATCACCATCCTCAAAAAAAGTATAGTACACTTTGTGTTTTTTTGTTAATTTCTCGTCCAATAAGGCAATAATCTCCTTATTTTCAATAAATTTTGCAATTTCTCTAACCATCGAATATTCAGTCTGCATATTTTCCGTAAGAAGGTTATTAATACCCAAAAAATAATACTCATCATTTCTCACAAATCATGCAACTACTCCATCGACAATATTACCCAAAGCCTCGACGATACGTTTAAGATCTCCTCTTGCTCCTGCAATATCCAATTCCCAGCTATCATCACTTTCTACTTCATCACCCATATAGTGTTCTAAGTACATAGACAATCCCTGAATTGTAGGGATCCTTCCAGAACTATTATATGGTTGATATACCAATCATCACTTTTCCAACATATTGAGATACTTCCTCAAAGTCGAGGGGGCATAAGTAACATCTTCGAGTGAATGCAAAAACTTCGATCCAACCGGATCTCACTTATCTATATAATTATCTATAACCGTATCCAAAAGTGCAAGTAACTTTGAGTCAAACATGTCCAAAAATAAACACTAAAAGCCAATCGCTAATAGCTAAAGACTACTATGACTATAACAATTCACATTCCAATCGCAAGATTTTGTTTATAACAGGTCTTTAGTATGGAAAATACGTTGATAAATAGACAATCTTGTCGTCGATGCATGACAAAATTCTGTGCCTGACAACAACAACAATCCTTTTATACGCATAATAATCGACAATAATTGATAACGATCAAATCAGCTTTCTGACCAGACAGTATACAAATCAGCATCAGAGAGTTGTTGTTTATCTGATTGTGATAAAAAATATTGGTCATCCTCTGAAGTCATGACGGCTTCTACGACAGATGAAACATGGGGAGCATCAGACAACATATCTTTGATTTGATCAAAATACAAACTATCTAAATGCAAAAGATAGTCACAAAACAAGTTTACATGTTTGTATACATTTTTAAGTTTATAATAATTCGCATATTGTAAAAATTTTTTTGCTTCGTCAGCAAGGTACAATGGCACATCAAGTGCATCTATATGGTCTGCTATTTTTCATCTTAATTCTTCGGTTTTCTCTTCCATGACGAGCAATCAAAAAATAAAATATTAGTTACACAATCGCTTACAAAGTAACCACACGGATATCTTGTTTCAACTTCATATATTCAATCAAATGCAAATCATGCGTTACAAGCAAAATAGTTACTCCTGTAGCATGCAAATCCAAAAGCACATCAGCAATATGTTTCGTATCTTCTCGATCCAGATTTCCAGTTGGCTCATCAGCCATAATAAATTCTGGATGAGTAACCAAAGCTCTCGCTATAGCAACTTTTTGTTTATGTCCTCCACTCAACAATTTTGCAGGTGTATCTACATATTTTTGCAAATGCAACAGATCTACTACTTTTTCATATTTATGAGCAATAACTTCTTCATCCAGTTCTGCAATACGCAGCGGATACGTAATATTATCTTTTACCGTCAATCGATCCAAGAGTCTATAATCCTGAAAGACTACACCGACATTTCTTCTATAGGCCTGCATTTCATCATAACGATATCTAGCAATATCCTCTCACATATGATAGATAGATTTCAAAGGAAGAGAAACTTCTCACAAAATCATTTTAATCAACGACGACTTCCCTGCTCCTGACTTTCCACTCAAAACAACAAATTCACCCTGATCTAAGTGAAAATTAAAATGGTCAAAAACTAATGATGGACTATCATCATAACCCCAGGTTAGATCATCAATAGTCATAAGATATGTAGACATAGAAACGATTAATAATATAAACAATACCCTAGTATACTACAGCCATCCAAAAAATACAAAAAATCATCGACACACCCACACATAACGATTGACAAATATATTTTTGTGTGATAAATATTGTCATCCTGAGCGGTAGCGAAGGATCTAGGAAATAAAAAACAGAACTTTACTTGCAAAATCACCCCAAAATCCTATCCTCACAACAACAAAACCCTTGTCATTGCGAGGAGTGTAACGACGAAGCAATCTTAGTGCCCCCAAAGATCGCCGCGGTCGCTATTGCTCCCTCGCGATGACGGCCATTTTACACTTTCCATTATTGTTACCCATGATCGACATCAAACAAGCTATCCA
>SKIU01000093.1 GCA_007116275.1 candidate division SR1 bacterium
AAAAGAAAGTGTCATAGCATCTGGAAGTAATGATATTACAGAAACCATTTCTTCAAAATAGAAATTGTATTTTTTCTTCAATACCGTATGATTATGTAGTTCATTTTTTGGAAAATATATGACTAAAAAACGTGTCCTCGTAGGCCTCTCATGAGGTGTAGATTCTGCTGTGAGTGCATATCTTCTCAAAGAACAAGGATATGATGTCGTTGCTGGTTTTATGAAAAACTATGCAGATGAATCTAATCCCAACTGTCACACCAGAGAAGATCGCAACATGGCCATAAAAGTAGCCCAACATCTTGGGATACAGGATTTTGTTATTTTTGATTTTCGTGAAGAATACCAAGAACGTATCATCAATTATATCTATGAATGATATAAACAAGGAATCACTCCCAACCCTGATATATTGTGCAACAATCTCGTCAAGTTTGACCTTTTTTTGGAAAAAGCTATGGCCTATGGTTTTGATTATATCGCGACTGGGCATTATGCGAGAGTTTCATCGGTCATTCTGAGCGAAACGCAGTGAAGCGAAGAATCCAGTATATCCAAAGATCCTTCGACTTCGGCTATCGCCTCCGCTCAGGATGACAAATCATATCAACTCCTCCGTGGTCTGGATCACAATAAAGATCAGTCCTACTTTCTCTCAGGGCTCAATCAGCAACAATTGAGTAAATCACTATTTCCTGTGGGAGAACTCACCAAGCCTGAGGTAAGAGCTATTGCTGAGAAAATATGACTCCCCAATGCTGATCGTAAAGATAGTCAGTGATTATGTTTCATCGGTAATGTACCGATGAGAGAGTTTCTTAAGCAAAAATTGCCGACAAAATCATGAGATATAGTAACTACCGATTGAGAAGTAGTGGGACAACACGATGGGGCTTGGTTTTGGACGATAGGACAAAGTAGAGGCTTGGATCTAAACAAAAAAGCCTATGTTGTCGCTACAGATATAAAAAAAAATACCGTTACAGTTAGTTTTGATAGAGATAATCAAGAACTCCTCCACGAAAAAGCAAGCTGTACCAATCGACATCGAATCAATCCAAATCACAGCAATACTGAGATGAAAGTAGGTGTTAAAATCAGATACCGTCAAGACCCACCTGTAGCTGCTACACTAAACTGGAACGAAAAAAATAATACCATGAACATATTATTTACTGAACCACAGTGGGGAATAGCTCCGTGACAAAGTATTGTTGCCTATGATGGTGAAGTGTGTTTGGGAGGTGGGGTGATTGTGTAGTATTTGTATTCGCTTTGGTTCAGCCAACAATTGAATGAGGATCAATTATTTGTTATATTGACTTTTTTCTATAATTACCTATCATTGTATTCAACAAAAAAATGCCTACTAATTTTTTTACCTCCCACAATAATAACATGGTCTCATTTTCAAATTTTAAAAGTATCATAATACCTTGGTTACAGAAAAATAAGAGCCGCCATCCTCGTACTGATGAACAAAAGGCATATAGAAAAGAAATTTTTAACAACTTTCAACAAAGATCAAAGAAGTGAGGTGTAGATGCAATACTCGCAAAAAAAGAACTTCAAGCAAAAATGCAAACTGATGGATATGCAGTGGCAAAATTTTGATACACTGCTACGCTATTGAATTATTGGATCAAACATAATAAACGACAAACAATCATGGATCATCTCCACCATTTTGAAAAACCTGAAATTGATACAATAATAACAACAAAACTCTGAAGGGAAACATGAAATGCTAAGTATCAGGAATATAGATGACCATTAACAGATACAGACTACCATATTAGTTGAAGATTTAATATCACGAAAGAGATATACGCATGTATTCACACACCAAAATATCACAGTATAATAGATACTATAATTTCGCATATAGCAAAAAACGGATGAAAATCATATAATCTTAATGATCTCAGCACACATATGACTAATAGCTACTTTGTGGATATATTTATAGAAAATATAAAATATGATGTGCATCTTTGGGATGATACTGATTTCTTCATGAAAGATGATAAAATCATAAAGCAGTATGAACATATACTATGAGAACTCAAGACCTATTATAGAAACTTTCGTAAAGAAGTATACATAACAACCTGGCGTTGACTAAGAGATGCTATACAGAGATTTGATTATAATCACACACATCAAGATAGCAATGTATCAATATGATCTATAGATAATCTATACAAGAACTTTGATTATATGAAATTTTGTCAACTCTGCATACAAAGATGATATAGTGATAAAATTATAAAAATACTGTGATCATACCAAGGCTACGCGAGAAAAAACAATATTAACATAGATCCTCACCCACTCATTGATGACATAATCAAAAATGTCAATAACACAAATTGCGTACCTTCAGATGAGCATATAAAATGAATGTTTGCTATAGTAGATTTCTGTAAAAAGAGTAAACATATACCAGCATCAGATACAAACCTTATAACAAAAATCATGTCATTGTGAGGTAGATGGGCTGATACTATGAAAACTATACTCTCATCATCAGAGAAAATATCATCTTTCCTCAACACACAATGATATGATTATGTTAGACATTTCCCTAATACAAATTTATATACCCATATTTTCGAGCCAGATTGGGACTCTGAATTGGCACAAAAAATGATTGAAGAATGACAGATATCCTACATATGAAATAATCTAAAAAAATTTAGCACACTCAATAAAAATATTAATCAACAGCTTATTGATGCAGGGTTTGTTGATATATCCACAGAAGATATGTAATCAGATAATAAAATTTTTCATACTTAATGATATAGCAACTTATTAGTAAAATTTATATATTTTTATAAAATGTCAACCATTTGCGTAGTGTGAGATTTGTGTTTTCATAGTATTTTCGATATACTTAGAACTGTTTAGATATGTAGATTTCTAACTATGCTTACAAAACTATCAAAATATACATTTGAAATTGTCGCTGGAATAGTGATTTTTGGTGTTATTATCTATTTTTTGCCAAGCAATAATGTTAGCATTCCAGATATCGGAGAATTGAAAGTGGAAAAT
>SKIU01000077.1 GCA_007116275.1 candidate division SR1 bacterium
TATATTTTATTTAGACTATTGCTTTGTTATGAAAATATTGATTACCTATCCATTTGGACTTGGGGGAGTATGTCAGACTGAACTGCGTCAGTTGAGATTTTCTCCTATGAGGAAGTGATATGCATTGATGCTTCAAAATGTGCAACGAGAAGACGTGTATCGTATCAATCTGTGGAGTAGGATAGCGAATAAAGTATTTGTTGTGCTTGCTGAGCAAAAAGTGATGGATTTTGATGCGTTGTTTGATTTGGTTGGTTCTCTGGATTGGAAACAATATATTGGTCTTGGTCATGGTGTACGTGTGCTTGCGCATAGTCGCGACAGTCAGCTTGCCAGTACAAGAACTATACAATCTATCGTTCATAAATCTATCCTCACACAGTTAACAGGATCTCGTGAAAAACATTGGGAGACTGATGACAGTAAGTCAGTGATTGAGATATCGGTAGATATATACAAAGATATGGCAACTATTATGATCAATACATCAGGAGTGAGTTTACATGAGAGAGGGTACAGGACAGAACAAGGTGATGCACCATTGAAGGAAAATATTGCAGCTGGATTGTTATTGCTTGCTGGATGGGATAAAAAGAGTCCTTTATATGATCCATTTTGTGGATCGGGGACAATTTGTATTGAGGCTGCTATGATGGTGGCTGGTATTGCTCCATGATCACTGAGAACTTTTGCTTTCGAGGATTTTGTTTCTTTTGATGGATTGGTATGGGATTGACTTCGTCAATCGGCAACCTTAAAACGTCCTGGATCCTTCGCTAGCGCTCAGGATGACATAAGAATATTTGGTTCAGATATTGATGTGTCTGTTTTGGAAAAGGCTCAAGCAAATGCTAGTCGTGCTGGAGTAGAGGATATGGTAGATTTTCAGGAAAAACATTTTCTTGATCAGAGTTTTGAGTTTAGAGGTCAGAGTTTAGATAAAAAAATATGGTGTGTGACCAATCCGCCCTATGGTGTGAGAATTAAGCCACAAGATACAAGCTACAAGCTGCAAGATGATCTTTCTGTTGATGGAAACTCTCATGAATTAGTGGAGGATTTGGTATCGGTGTTTGAGAATAGTGACTTGTTTGGTTGATTTTTGCTCTTGAGGTGATTGCAGACTCCTTGATTTTCTTGTATTGATTTATTGAATGGACAACAGGAGGTGTGTTTTTATAAAAAATAGCTTGACTTTTTATATCAAATATGTTATAATATAGTATAATTACTAGAGTGTGTCAATTATTGTTGAAAATTTGACATATTCTAGTTAGGAGTGTATACTTACAGTATGTCATTTTACTCTTAATTATGTTATAATGACCAAAGTTAAAGATAAGAATGTATTATCTCCTTCTAGTCGAGAAGAACTAGGAGCGTTGGATAAAAAATTTACTGTTATTTCTGCTCTGAGAGATCGTATTTGATCGGTGATAGATGAACTATGACTATGATGAAAATCAAAAGCTATTGTTTCGGCGGCTGTACTTTCCTTAGTTTTTTGACTTTCTGATGTACAAGCACAATCTTCACAAGATCAGATTGATAAAAAGAAAATAGAGGTTCTTAATAAACAAAAGCCCTTATTTATCGATGCTATGACATTATTGAATCAGCCAGATATTCACAATTGGGTATATACTCAGCTTCAAAAAGGTAAAGTAACATGAACTCTTTCTGATTTGTCTGGTGGTGATAAGACTCTTGAAGATCTTCTTGAGAGACATAGATCTGCATTGTCAAATGACCAAAAGGTTATGCTAAAGAAAGACATGAAAATATTTCTTATGGATACGATATCTTCTTTACTTATGAAAGATGTCTTAACTCTTGTTGAGTTGCAATCTGATTGGTATAAAGACAAAAATAATATTAACCAAGATCAAAAAGATATGGAACAGTTTCCTGTTTTGAAGAAACATGTATTCACTATAGATCAAAAAGACCTACTTTTCCCTCATGATTCTGTTCAAATAGATCAAAAAGTGTATAAGAAAATTATAAAAGATATTGCGAGAAAGTATGATGTTAAAAAATCTACGGTAAAGGATGTAATAGATACATATTCTTTTGTTGATCCTGTTAAAAATCCAGATAAAGAAAATGGTATTAAGAGTAAGGATGCTGCGACTTCTTTGGAGTATCTATATGAGTTATGACAACTTCCTGATGATAAAAAAATAGATAGTGCAGCATTGACTGATTATCTCTCTGTCCTTACTAAGTCTGATTTGCGTGATTATCTTGATAATAATGCTTATAGTTATAAAGATTTTATTGATTGGTTAACTATCAAAGAGCAATTGCTACTTCTTTTGAAAGTACCTGAACTTTCGAAGGAATTGGAAACTATTGTTTTTGAGGATCGTGAAAAAGCATTGATACAATATAAGAAAGATCTTGAATCTCATGATCAAAAAACTCGTAATAATGCTAAGGCTAATTTTATTACCAATCTTTTTAAATATCTTCGTAAAGATCTAAGTCCGAAGGTAGATGAGTTATTGGATCATGCTATCGATAAATATACTGAGCAGGATAAATAGTTTTTATCCGACTGTATTACTATCAAAGTCCTCTCGTAATCGAGGGCTTTTTTATTAATCTCATGATGTATATTATTTTTTTCTATTATGCGTTATAACTATCTCCCTCAACATGGTTTTATGTATGAATGTCCCAAGGTCAAATGATCTCGTTTTATTGGGATAGTTTTTCAGGTATATAGTTTGGATGATGTTCGTCAGTATATGGAGGATATTTCCTCTAGATATCCTGATGCGTCGCATGGTTGCTATGCATACAAGATCGGATCAAAAGAAAAGTTTTCTGATGCAGGGGAGCCAGCAGGTACTGCTGGGAAACCGATATTATTTGCTATACAACAGTCTGGGTATGATAATGTTTTGGTTGTTGTGATAAGGTATTTTGGTGGGACTTTGCTTGGTGCTGGTGGTTTAGTGAGGGCGTATGGTCAGTGTGCTCGTGATGTATTGGACAAGGCACCGATTCAGAAAGAGGAGTTGCTACAAA
>SKIU01000117.1 GCA_007116275.1 candidate division SR1 bacterium
AATACACCAGGTGGTGAAGTCTATTCAGGAATGGCAATCTATGATGCTATGCAATATGTGAAGTGCGATGTACAAGTTGTTTGTGTATGATTAGCCGCATCTATGGGGTCTATCTATATGGCTGGATGAACCAAAGGAAAAAGATTTGCTCTTCCTCATAGTAAGATCATGATCCACCAACCACTAGGAGGAACACAAGGACAAGCAACTGATATCCAAATCCAAGCAGAAGAGATGATGAAAGTGAAGACAACGCTCACTGGGGTTCTCCATAAACATACTGGAAAACCGCTCAAACAATTACAAGCTGATATGGAAAGAGACAAATGGCTTACTGCCGAGGAAGCCGTCGAATATGGATTAATTGATAAAGTTATTTATCCAAAAGATTGGGGAAAGAAAAAGAAATAAAAATTGCATTCTCTTATTAACCACAAAAAAACTCCACGTAAGTGGAGTTTTTATATACGTATATTTTTTATGTATTTTTCATGATTGTATTATTTTTATTATAATATCATTGCAATATTTCACTGGAATAGTATCTTATGTAGTACTGTTTTGTTTTGCTTGCAACTATATGACATACAAAGTACTCTACGAGAACCCTGATGAATCTTTGATTCAAAGAATATTGACACTAAGAAATATAGATTGTGATATTCAAGATTTTCTCAATCCAAGTTTTAAACAATATCGAGGAGATCCTTGGATTCTTTCTGATATGCAAAAAGCCGTCCAGAGAATTATCTCCGCAATGCAAAACAAAGAAAAAATTATGATATTTGCTGATTATGATGTGGATGGAGTGACAAGTAGCTATATGCTCTATACGTTTGTGAGGAAATATATCGGATATAAAGATATCAGTATCGAATATCCTGATAGATTCAAAGACGGATACGGTCTCAAATCACATCATCTGGATGTTATCAAGGCAAAGTGATGCTCTGTCGTTATAACAGTGGACAATGGAATTACATCTGTTGCTGAGGCTCTGCACGCTAAGCAGATAGGTATCGATCTGATTATCACTGATCACCATGAAGTAGCAGAATGAGGTGTGCCTGATGCCTATGCAGTCGTTAATCCACAGACATCGCCTGAATATCTCTTTAAAGGCTTGTGTGGGGCTGCAGTGAGTTTCAAGGTCATCAATGCCTTAATGGAAAAAACTGATCGACCTCGTGCACGTAAACAAAAAGTATTTAACTATTTTCTCCCTATTGTAGCGATTGCAACGGTGGCAGATTGTGTGCCGTTGATCAAAGAAAATAGAGTTTTGGTACAGAAATGATTTCATATTATCAACAATAAACGTTCGACAATTCCTGCAGGGCTACAGGGATTGTTAAAATATTTGAATATCACAAAACCCATCGATAGCTTTCATGTTTGATTTATGATTGGACCAAGGATCAATGCTGGTGGAAGAGTTGGAACGCCATTTGATAGCCTGAGGATGCTCTTGTATGAAGGAGAGAAACAACTCGAGCATTTAGATAAACTTGAGTGACTGAATACTGAAAGAAAATCATTGCAAGATACTGCTCATAAAGAAGCAGAAGCACAAGTAGATCCGGAAAAGATGATGGTAATAGCTGTCAGCGAAGATTTTCATGAATGAATCGTAGGTATTGTCGCTGGAAGATTGTGCGAAAAATATAATAAACCTACTGCGGTATTTTCGATCAATAAAGAAGAATGAAAAGCTGTAGCATCCTTGAGATGACCAAAATATTTTCATGTCGTGGATATGCTCAAAACTTTGGATGATGTACTCTTGCGTTATGGTGGACATAAGCAAGCAGGATGATTGAGTTGTTCTGTGGATACTCTCCCTACAGTAATAGAACGTATGGAAAATTATTGTGCGGAGCATATTAAAGCAAAGGATTTGGAACAACCTATGGAAGTAGATACTCGTTTGTATGAGCATGAACGAACCAAAGAAGAACTCCATGGTATTGATCAGCTCGCACCGTTTGGGATAGGAAATGAAGAGCCTTTATTATTGGTTGAAAAACTTATCGTGACCGATATCGAGCGTGTTGGGAAAAACGGCTGAGCGCATCTGAAACTCCATGCTGAGCTTGGATGAAATAAGTTGCATTCATTATTTTGGAAGCAGGGAGAAAATAATGATAATATCGGTAAAGGAGAAATTTCACTTATTGGGAAGATCAAACCTGATAGTTATAATGGTGGGTATTTTGTGGAAGGAAAAAAGGTGGTGTAATTTTAATTCTCCTGCAGATACATTATATACTGTCTAACATATATTTCTGAAGTTATTTACATACAATATCTAGTTCTCCATGTATGATAGAAACATGACAATCAGTAGTTGTTTGTAGGGGAACAATGTTCGTAATGGTAAAGTCTGTTCCATCTTCGGAACAATTATTTTCTTCTAGTATAGCAGCTGACCATTCAATATAAAAAGACGCTCTACTTTGAATGAGGTCTTGTGTAAGCGTGTCGTTCTCACATGCAAACATAAAATCTGTCATCGAAGCATGAGTGTCTGCTTGGAAAGCAGCAATCTGTGCTACATCTCTTGCTGATCTAAGTGATGTCATTGCGATAGAAATGATAATTGGAGCAACAATCAAAACAATAAATAGTGAGATAATACCGATAACTAAACCAGCAACAGCAAAACCGTGATTTTTTGAATTCATTCCTTTTACCGAAAATACAATTCCAATAATTGATGGGATAATTGGTATCAAAAGCATCCCAATCAATGAAAATACAAAACCTGTAATAGCAAATCTTCCTTTTTTTTGACTATTTATTTGTTCTTTGGTTAGTGTTGTATTTGGATCAATATTATTTGATTGTACATCATTTGACATCATATGATTATCTAACATATAAAATAATTAACTTTTGATACATCTTACATATCATTATGTATTTCTCAATATCTTATTCTTTTCAGGAAAGAAGTAATGATATATATTACGAACTATAAAGAAGCATTAACAACACCCTCCTCCA
>SKIU01000113.1 GCA_007116275.1 candidate division SR1 bacterium
ACAGCACAACGAGACGATTTAGATACTCCAACACAACACAAATATTATAAAGCTCTATCTAGAGCTTTTGACGCAAAAGTCAAAGAACGAAATGACTTTGCGATGGTTGCTAGCTTCACACCAGAATGATATGTTGCACACCAAACCAAAGTAGTAATCTACGCATATGTACACTTCTTGACACAAGAAAAAGTTGCGACATTGACTAAATAAATTATAGTATGTATTCGATCAAAATATGAAAAACTCCCGATTTGGGAGTTTTTTTATAAAAAAAAGAGATCACATATTCAGATCTCCTTATATTAGTATTATGTTTTGTATAGTTTTTACTCCCCATTATTCTTAAAATAATACCCCATCACAAATCACAACGGTGTTCCTATAACTGATCCTACGAGAGGGATAATACTTTCTAAGTTGAGAAATAGTTCTACCTGTTTGGTAAGAGAAAATATAATCAGATTATATGCCACAACAAACACAATACTTCCTACCAAGGCAATGAAAAATCCCCAAACAAAAATCCTTCCAATCCTTGCTCTGGTTATCTCATTGAGCTGTTTTTCATCAAATATATCACACGTGTTATCACTCGCGAGCTTATCTTCTATCTCTTGGAGTTGTGCATTGATAGTTGGTATTTTCATCATGATCTATTTATTGCTAAAGGCAGTTTTGACCATAGTTTTGTATGCATCAAAAAGCATATTGGTATGTTCCAATAGTTTTTCTATACTTGCATTGATATGATCGAGTGATTTTTTGAGTTCATCAACAATATGTTTTCTTGTCCCAGCTTCTGCAAGTTCTTCGATAATTCATTTTATATCACTTGCCTCTTGGATAAGATCCCTGATAGCTTTCACATTTTCTTCTATAGAATGTTTGACTTTATGGTGTTCAGAAAGAAGAGCTTTGGTCTGCATAGGTACTATCTGACAATATAAAATTATTTTGTTGCATTATCATCGTTTTTGACAGCATCATGAGCAACTTCTGCTGTTTCCTTAGTGGCAGTAGCAGTTTTTTTTGCTCCGTCTACCATATCTGACGTACTTTTTTGTACTTGTTCTTTGGTTGTATTAACAGCATCTTGAGCAGTGTTGGCTGCACTTTGGGCTTGTTCTTTAGCGGTGTTTACCGCTTGATTGGCGGTATTGCTCGCTTGTTCTTGTGCTTTTTTAATGCTCGTGCTAGCTTTTTGTATTGCACTATTGGCTACGTTCTCCATTGTATTTCAGATATAGCCAAGTCATCCAGTAACTTTATTCCATACTTTTTCCTTATTAGCAGCAACCTGTTTTTCTATCTTCTCTTTGGACACTGATGCAGTAGGATTTTTACCTCAGGTGGGTGAGGGTTGTCCAAATATTTTTGCTATAATATCTATGATAACTTTAATAATAGTATCAATAAAACTTTGTTCATCAGGCACACTAGCTTTGGTCGATTGAACAGGAGCTGTCTGATTATCCTGATTATTTTGTGCAGCTTGTGTAGATGTTTTTTCTTGTGGAGAGCTTTCGGGTTTTCCTCCTTCCTTATTTTCCTCCTCAGCAAGAATTGTATAAGGATCTTTATGATTTGTATTTTCTGTCATGTGACGTATACAAAAGAATAAATGATTATGCCATAAGTATAGCATAGTTTGCTATAAAATGCAAATTTTTACCAATCCATATATTACAGCACTTGCTTTTATTATAAAAATATGTATAATGACCTGACACACTCGCAGGATATACCTTTTATCTGGGTGTTGATAATCAATGACCAAAATAGATAACCATATACTCTGTTATCAAGGTAATGGAGAAAGAATAGATACACGATTAACCAAACAGTTCCCCTACGCAAGAAATTTTTTTCATCATATTATTGCTAGATCTGGTGTCCACGTAAACGGAAAACCAGTAAAAAAATCATACAAATTAAAAAAAGAGGATACAATAACTATTGATAATCTCGAAAGATTTTTGTCATCTGAAATTTTAGCAGAAGCTCCATCTATCGATTTGCCGATTATACATGAAAGAGATGATTATCTTGTTTTGTATAAATCAAAAGGAATCTTATCACACCCCAATAGTGTCCGAGAAGTGAGTCAACCATCAGTAGTAGGATTTTTGTATCATCATTATAAAGACTTACCAACAGTAGGTAATTTTATCAGAGCTGGGCTGTTGCATAGATTGGATAAAGCAACGGATGGACTTATGATTATTGCCAAAACGGAAAAATGACTTGCTTATTTTAAGCAGTTATTTCAACAAAAATCTAACGCTAATACTATCGCTGAAAAAGAGGCGGTTTCCCTACATAAATATTATAAAGCTACCTGTTACATCAGCCCAGAAGGACAGCAGTTTTTGGATGCTATTATTTCATATCCTCATTATATCCAAGAAACCGTTATTGCCAAAGTACCACACACCACCCCTAAAATGGGTATAACAAAAATCCTAAACATCCAAAAAGCTGAAGAAAATAAAATTATTTTAGACATAGAAATCTTAACCGGAAGAACACACCAAATCCGTTATCATCTCTCATCTCACGGACTGGATATCGTTGATGATTACCTCTATGGTAGCGACGACTGAGGGGAGATGCAATTATCAGCATATATGTTGACATTTATTGATTGTGATGGAGAGAATGTTGTCTGTCAGATACCAGGACTAAAAGAGATGTAAAATTTGCATTTTTTATCGTCCAGGAGTATACTTATTGCAGTATTGATTTATATCAAGTACGCAAAAGATATGACTATTCCGAGTAAAAATATTCATGATGACGCATATGAAGCTATGGGACACGGATCTCGCAGCTCTTTTCCTAATATTACTGGATGATTCACTGATAAGATACAAAAAGCGCTGACTGAACACCTCAAAGAGAAAAATATTGATATAAGCACATTATCAGCACAAGAAAAACATGAGGTTTTGACTAAGTTTCTGGAAACAGAATAT
>SKIU01000064.1 GCA_007116275.1 candidate division SR1 bacterium
ACTTTCTCTTCAAAGAATTGTTTTGGATTAAGATCAAAACCTATACTAATTCTTTGTTTCTCACTAGCATCCACCATATGAGGAGATGGTGATACAGCTGCTGTAGGATTGGTCAGCAAATCTCTTCATCCCAACAATACCATGGTTTTATTTTTAATAGCTACAAATTTATATCAATCCTCATTTCGGAGACTCTCTTCTAGCGGTTTAGTATAGTCAAGTTTTTTTGCCTTTAATCATGGACTGTCTTGGTATAATACGCTATTTAACAAAGAACTATCTAGATGCGGCGTAACCTTTACTCAGGATTCACTAGATATATAATTCCAAATTGATAGCCTTCACTGCGGATATGCTCAATACGGAAACATCTTAGCATATAAGTTCCAATATTTCTTATCTTCCAATCCTCTACACTGTTTTGCTATATTTTTATAAGCAAATAGATAAGATATATAACTGGTCATACAATCTACATATATTTCATAACACATATCAAGGAACTCTGCAGTTTCTTTGTCCCCATGTTTGTACATATCTTTGATCAGTTTTTTGTCACTCCCTGTATACAAAAACTCCTGCCTAGATTCAAAAAAATCGTGTTTTCATCCTCACCTTCTTGAAAATCATGTTCGAAATCATCTTGGTATGGTATGGCGCACATTGTATTTGTTTTTGTAATCTATTTTTTGATCAACAAGTTTATATTTTTCCACAAACTCCTTAAAAAATTTATTATCCAGTGTTGTTGGCAGAATTCAATATCCTTTTGAACGCATACTATTAAATATAGTAATGATATCCTCTGCTTTCATCATAAAGCGATATATTTTTCATTCGCTAATACAGATATTTGATAATTCTGATATAATATTTTTTCTGATTTTATTTGTACGAAAAGAATCAACTAACTCTTTTTGAACATCCATATTTATTTCGCATTCGTGTACTAGTTTTGGTTTAGATGAATGAGACATATTACAATATGTAATTAAAATATCTATTTTATTTTAGATATTTTATCACATATGTCAATTAATATATTAGCGACCATCTACCTTACTTTCTGATATATTTTTCTTATCTCTCACTCCTGCACACACTCCCATGCTTCCAACAACTCCATAGGAAACGTACCCCCTTCTCACACATCTACATCCTCTCTATACACAATCAATCTATCAACCAAACCTGCATCTATAAACAATTTTATAGCCTCAACTCCTCCACAAATAACAGTCGAACTATATCACTTTTCATCGAGTAATTTCAAAATATTTTTAGGTTTGGCGTGCGTAAAATGGCGGTTGGGTTCACTGGGACGATTATATCTGCTCATAACGACGACAAATGGGTCGTTACTATGTTCAAATAATTTTCTTTTGTCATTCTGAGGGAGAGAATCGACCGAAGAATCTTTGTGATCATTAAGATCCCTGCCTGCGGCAGGCAGGCTTCAGCTTTCACTCAGGACGACTCTTTGTAGTCTTTGATAGGCTCTACGACCGACAATACAGTTTCCCATACCGTAGATAGTCCTTGCATACTGCTCTCGTGTCTTTTCAGAAATCCAGGAAATATCATCACCGACTCAAGCGATGTATCCATCACGACTCAGAATAATCTGTGCGTAGACTTTCATTGTATTACGACTATGTAAATAAGTGTCATCTCGACCGACCATAGGGAGTGGAGAGATCTCATATCCCCAAGATTTCTCCATTACGCTTCGCTTCAGTCGAAATGACAAAGATATTTCATTCATCAAACAGACAGGTCACTATTATTTATAACTCTGCAAATAAATCCGTAACAATACTATTGTACAGATCCATACCTTTTTCGGTAAGGACAAGAATATCTTCGTAGTAATCAACTAAGCCATCTTTTTTCCATTGTTGTACTTTTTTTTCTCGATCAGTGACAAACAAATCAGCATACTCAGAAACATTTTCTATCCCCGCCTGTGTCCTCAATGCAAGAAATACTTTTTCGATACGATAATCTTGTTCTGTCATATTTTCAAGTTTCTTAGAGTCTGTATAATTTCCTTTCATATAATCAGCGATTACCTTGGTATTTGCTCGACGGACTGCTACTGCGTCCGCATCTTCTGTGATATGTTTGCGTAGATCTGGCAAGGTTCTCAAATCCACAAACGAGGCAGCCGAGGTCCCTACTCCGATATAGTTTTCCATATTTCGATAGACATTATTATGAATACTTGCTTTTCCTGGCAAAGCGAAATTTGATAATTCGTATCTACGATATCCGTTTTCTTGGAATAGTTGTTTTAAGAATCCAAATTCTGCATACACATCATCATCTGAGCCGTATTTTTTCAATGGTAGTCCATCCTTCTCGTGAGAATGCTTAAGTATCTGTTCGTGATATCGGGTACTTCCTGGGAATAGTTCTAGTGTATAAACAGAAAATCCATCTGCAAAATAACTGGATACAAAATCCACTAAGAAATCTCGTTTGTATGCATCTCGCAGGATACGGTCTCCTTTTTTGGTTGTGTTAAATTTTCCAAAAGCGATGAAGTCAAAACTAAAAACAGTTGTCTCTTTTTTTAAATCAACCAGTCCTCTCAGAAAATCAATAATCGCAGGAAATGAGTACATCCTATCAGATTCTTTGAGTATCTCAATATCAAAGGTTTGGATACCAAAACTTCGCCTGATTCTCGGGAAGTGTTTATATTTTTTCTGGATAGTTTGGATGGTTTCGTAGACAAGGTCTTGAGGATAGGGATTACACTCAATACTCAGTTCCCCTAAGTTATCTGTATCAAAATATTCTTCTACGGTATCAATCACACGACAGAGATTGTCTGGACCTATCTGTAATGGGGTTCATCCACCAAAATATATCGTCTTGAGTTCTCATTTTTTGCCCTCTGGATCCGCAAGCATTACTCTTTCTCACC
>SKIU01000036.1 GCA_007116275.1 candidate division SR1 bacterium
CCCAAGTTCAACAAAACATCTATCCACGCAGGATGTGTAGAAGTCTACGTAGGAAAAAATGCAAAGATGCGCTACTCATCAGTAGAAAACCGATCAACCAACACCTACAACCTCAATACCAAAAGAGCAATAGTAGACGACAATTCCTATATGGAACGAGTAAATGGAAACCTGGGATCATGTACTACGATGTTGTATCCATGTTCTATCCTCAAAGGAGATAATGCCAAAACCGATCTCCTCGGAATAGCAGTAGCAGGAAAATGACAAAACCAAGACACCTGATCCAAAGTAATTCACATAGGAAAAAATACAAGCTCCACTATCGTATCCAAATCCATCTCCAAAGATGGATGAATCGCTACATATAGAGGGATCGTAGATATCAAAGCCAGCGCCCATTGAGCAGTCAATAGTACTGAATGTGATGCATTACTTCTCGATGACAAATCTGTCAGTACAACACTTCCATACATACAAAACGATTGTGGAACAGGAACGGTCGCTCATGAGGCAAGTGCAGGAAAAGTAGACGACACACAACTTTTCTATCTCATGGCTCGTTGACTAGATGAAGAAAAAGCTATGGCTATGATAGTCAATGGCTTCTTTTCCCCAGTTGTCAAAAAACTTCCCCTAGAATATGCCGGTGAGTTAAATAAACTCATTGAAATGGAGATGGAAGGGAGTGTTGGATAGTATTTTAAAAATGTTTATTACCACAGAATACTAAAAAATATCTAATTGATATAAGAACAATACAATTAACAATTAAAGAAATTCTGTTGTTTAAATCATTCAAACGTTAATATCTGATTGAAATCATCAAGCATAACAGCTTTTGTAAAATCATTCTTTCTCCAAATGTCTTCTGCTGATTCTTTAAAGACATTAGAATAACAGTGTCAGATAAATACATTATCTACTATAGATCATATAGGTCAAGATAGCCTATTAGACAAGAAGTGATTAAATGTATTCCTACAACAAGCTATATCAATATTATTATCCATAAATCTATCCTCAAAAAGACTGTCTCACACAGCCCAAAATGAATTATTTTCTACTTTTTCTTTAAAGATAACGTCAGATAGGTGGCCAATATGATTATGTTTAAAATATTGCTTAATAGTTGAATCGAAGATACGATTAAACCACATTCATGATATGTCACCATGAGGACAACGTATATCTTTATTGATAAATAGTACTGATTCTCGATTTTTTAATTTAAAGGAGAAAAGTAGATCTATTTGATCTTGAGTAAGTTCTTTTTTTTCTTTGACTGCGATAAAGATACTATACATCTGTTTGAGCACTTCTGGATCACGGGATAGTCATACATTCCTAAGAAATGTAACATAATTTTTGTTAAAATATTCTTTATGATCTTCTTCTCGATCTTTTCAAGCTGTTTGTATGATGTGATCTAATGTATATTTTAATGCCGTTATCCTGTCTTGTCTTTGAGTATTAGGTATATTTTCATTCTCATCTTCTGTAAATGTCTTTGACAAAAAGTTGTTGATTTTTGTATTTCTTTCTTCTGTTAAAGATTGTATAGTTGGAACTTTCTTTATTAAACTCATGATCACAAATATAAGATAAATATAACAATATGCCAATGAAAGTACTAGAATTCCAAACTCCTAATAAAGTGTTTACAAGCCAGTTCAAAAAAATACTCTCAAGTGTTGCGTTTCACACTTTAATGTAGGGAAGTAAAAACAATATCATAATAACAAAAAAAATGAGAAAGTCAATATATAATGACTGAATTTTACTTCGAAACGCACATATAGCTAAAATAAGCCAATTTTTTGTTCTGAAAAAATTCACCTGAATTCAATTATTGATTAACGAGAGAAAATATGTATATATAAACTATATGTTCATAAATATATAGTAAAAGACTTAGCTATATCACTCTAGACTCCATTTTTAATAAACACACTTATTACATGAAAAACACCCTCTCTATCACTGGCATGCAATTTCATGCTTTCCATGGATGTAACCCCGACGAAAGAAAAACAGGGAAAAAGTACACAGTCGATGTACATTTTCATGCTGACATAGGAAAATCTATGACTACTGATGATCTCACTGACACCATAGATTATGTCGATATTCACGCCATCACCGCACACGAGATGCAAACTCCATCCAAACTCATAGAACACATCACCAAACGCATACTCGACAAAATTACACAAAAATTTCCTCAGATAAATTATTGTCGCGTCAAACTCACCAAACACAATCCACCTATCCCAGGCACAGTTGATCAAGTTTCTATAGAACTAGAACATAAATCATAATTTATATATTATCACAAAAAAAATGGAAGATTATATTACAGACGAAGAATTATACAAAAGAGGAGAAGAGGTATTTAATTGATTAGAAAACTTCAACAAACGACTCAATAGTGAAATCATAAGATTAGATAAAAACGCACCCATTACTTTTCTTTGTACCAATAGCTGAAGAAAAGAAATATATGATCTATTGAAAAATATAGAATATGGAAATTTAGCATAAAATATATACAATGACTAACTACTGGCTAATCAAAACCGAACCCTATAAATACTCACGAGACGATCTTATACAGGACAAACAAACCTTGCGAGAGGGAGTACGCAACTATCAAGCAAGAAATAACCTCCAAGCGATGAAAAAATGAGATATTTGTCTCCGATATCATAGCAACAAAGGTAAAGAGATAATATGAACAGCCGAAGTTATTCGCGAAGCTTACCAAGACCCAACCACAGATGACGATAGGCGGGTAGTTGTAGATGTAAAACCATTGCAAAAATTTCATACACCAGTAACTTTAGAAAAAATCAAACAAACACCCGAACTAGCAAATATGGTACTCCTCAAACAACAACGCCTGTCAGTCGCGCCTGTTAC
>SKIU01000099.1 GCA_007116275.1 candidate division SR1 bacterium
AAATCAGCAATTGTACAGACCTCATTCACATACTCTGCAATATAGTCCAAATCATCCTCTTTCTCAGACTCTATCCATCCCACAGGATTGTTCATATCACTATGTTGATCGATATGAATCAATGGTAGTCATTTATCTATCCTCCCCGCCAATAATTCCCTATACCAACAATATAGGGCATGATTATGATTATCCATCACACAAATAACCACCTCGTCATTGCGCGCCGTGAGCGACAGCGAGGAAGTGCCCTTGGGGTGAGGAGTCCCAGAGGGACGACGCGGCAATCTAGGTTCTCAGGTGTTACGAATACATACCAAATCACTCAACCCCCTAAACTCCCTCACCTTTCCATCTAGTTCCTCTGAAAAAACAACACAATCCCCCAACTGCACATCATCCACAGTTCCTTCAATTAACTGTGGAACGACAATTTCAGCTTTACCAAAAAACTCTTTTCTCTCATTATAAACAAAAGCATTGTTTCCTATTGGACTACTAATAATTTGTGATTGCGCATAATACATAAAAAATATTATATACAAAAAACCTCCCTGCACAAGGCAAAGGAGGGGTTTTATATACTTTCAACATACATTTTTCTTCTCTTTTTTATACTTTGTACTTTCTTCTTTGTACTATATTTTGTACTTTGTAGTGTAGTATTACGCATCCATTTGTCTCACTTTCCCAGCTTCCACTCTCTCTTTGATGATTTCCTCAGAGATGTTTTTTGGAACTGCTTCATATGATGCAAAATGCATACTATAACTTGCTCTTCCTTGTGTTGCAGAACGCAAATCAGTCGAATATCCAAACATTTCAGCTAACGGAATCTTCGCATTGATAAGAGTAAACTGTCCTTTATTTTCTTGTCATTGGATCATTCCTCTTCTTCCAGAAATATCTCCCATCACATCTCCCACATAATCTTCTGGCGTCGTAACTTCTACATCCATGATAGGTTCCAATATCTGCCCTCCTGCTTTAGAAAAAGCATCTTTAAATGCCTGAAATGTAGCAATTTTAAATGCAACTTCAGACGAATCTACATCATGATATGAACCATCATATGGGACAACCTTCACATCAATAATAGGATATCAAGCCAAAATACCCTGTGCCATAGTTTCTTTAGCTCCTTTATCAATAGCAGGGATAAATTCATTTGGTATCACTCCTCATTTAATTTCTGGTTCAAATATATAATTTTCTTCACTATCTGTCAATGGTTCAATTCTCAACAATACATGTCCATACTGTCCTCTACCTCCTGTTTGTCTAGTAAATTTACCTTCACCAGTAGCACTTTGTGTAATAGCCTCTCTATATGCTACTTGTGGTTTCCCAGTTTCTACTTCTACTTTATATTCTCTTTTCATTCTATCGACAATAATATCCAAGTGCAACTCACCCATACCAGCAATAATAGTCTGATTAGACTCTTCATCAGTACGATAAGTAAACGATGGATCCTCTTGCGCCAATTTAGACAAAGCTATTCCCATCCTTTCTTGATCTTTCTTAGATTTTGGTTCAACTGCAAGTTGAATCACTGGATCTGGGAAGTCCATACTCTCTAAGAGTATTGAATCTTTCTGATCACACAAGGTGTGTCCCGTATGTACATCTTTGAGTCCTAAGAATGCAGCAATATGTCCAGCACGTACCTCCGTAATTTCTTCTCTTTTATTAGAATGCATAAGCAAAAGTCTTCCTACTCTTTCTTTGTTTCCTGTAACAGGGTTCAAAAGACTATCTCCTGATTTAATAACTCCAGAATATACTCTAACAAAGGTAAGTGTTCCTACAAAAGGATCGGTCATGATCTTAAATGCAAGTGCAGATACTGGTTGATCATCAGACGGTTTTCTTTCTAGTTTCTTTTCTGTATCATCTGGATCTATTCATTTAATAGAACCCACGTCCAACGGATTTGGCATAAAGTCTACCACTGCATCAAGCAACAATTGTACTCATGCATTTTTCAAAGCGGAACCTACCATCACTGGATACAAAGCATTGGCAATAACTCCAGAACGAATAGCTCTTTTAACAATTTCGTCTGATATTTCTTCTCATCCAAGAAACTTTTCAGCCAATTCATCATCAAACAATGACAAAGCATCTATCATAGTTTCTCTTCTTGTCTTTGCCTCATCTTGTAATTCTGCTGGCATGTCTTGTTCTACTTGTTTTTCACCATTATCACCTTCAAAGGTATAATATTTCATATTAATCAAATTAACAACTCCTTTGAAATCTGATGATTCACCATGTGGAAATTGAATGGCAACTGCATCAGGAGAAAGTTTAGATTTAATTGATTCAACACAAGCATCAAAATTAGCACCAATTTTATCTATTTTATTTACAAAACACATTCTTGGTACGCCATATTTATCTGCTTGTCTCCATACGGTTTCAGTTTGTGGTTGTACTCCATCAGAAGAACTAAATACAGTAACTGCACCATCAAGAACTTTCAACGATCTTTCTACCTCAATCGTAAAGTCCACGTGACCTGGAGTATCAATAATATTAAAGTGATGATCTTTCCAAAAACATGTCGTAGCAGCAGAAGTAATAGTAATACCTCTTTCCTGCTCTTGTTCCATCCAGTCCATCTCAGCAGCACCGTCATGTACTTCACCGATCTTGTGTTTTTTACCAGTATAGTAAAGAATTCTTTCAGTTGTCGTTGTCTTACCCGCATCAATATGAGCAATAATCCCGACATTTCTTACTTTGTCCAATGGAGTAACCATAATAATCTATATAGTAATACAAATAAAGATTTTTTGCAATAAAATAAAAATGCAAATTACTAGTCACTATACACATTAGCTGACATCTTTCAAGCACAAATAAAACAATAAAAAATTGACTTACATTTTTTTTTATATATAATAGAAAGTATATTTAAAAAATTACAAACATATATGACACAAATCAACAAACCCCCAAAAAAAATAGACATAATACAAGAAAATAAAATAAGTATTTTGGCAAAGATTGAAAAAGAAAAACTTCCAGACTACCCAAATACTATGTATACCTATCAAAGATTAGTGAACAACTTAATTTGAGCAATAGGTATTATCAAATCACCATCAACATTTTATCCTTACCTAGATCGAGACCAGTCCTGATATTTATACATAAACAATCAAGACAAAGACTTAACAGCCATAGACATAAAGACTATCAACATAGAAAATGTTCACAAAAAAATACAAGAATTTATAACAACAATAGAAGATAAAAATATCCAAAAAACACTTACCACAACAACAAAACAAATAGAAAAAGGGTTCCTAGACTACTGTAACAAAGAAAAACACGCAGAGTTGGACAAGAAAGAAAGACATGCCATCAATCCAGTGTTTTTCGAATCAGACAAAAATGATGATAAAGAAAAAAGAAAAAAAAATAGAGAAGGAAAAAGAATCATAGAATCACTATACAATCTCATGTGAGCGGATATGAGAATGAAATATTTTGATTACGATAGTGACAAAAACTTATGTACCATCAATCATGAATGAAAAAAATGGTTACTTAATGAATTATATCAAGAAATAGATGACATAAACCATCATAGATTCACCAACATAGAAGATATTTTTCCAGGGTCCGACTATCCTAATCTAAAAAACAAGACAATAAAGGCAGAAGACATAGATACCACAGATATTATCTATGTAACTGGGTATCTACTTGCGGCTCATCATGGTATTGATGATATGACGGAGTTATATAATGAATTACAACAACAAAACAAAGTTCCAATATGGGAACCATTAAGAGAAAAATTAAAGCAACTAGTAAAAATAGGAATAAAAAAATTCTCAACATCAAACCAAATAACACCAATCATAGATATACGTAACACTAAAGGAAAATCTTCAAAATTAAAAAGAAATAGAGGTTCACTGATAGAAAGAATTGCAATAGCATGACCATATCTAGAAAAACTATATGATTTTAAGACCATAAAACAAATTTTTGAGACAAACATAAAAAATATAGAAATAAAGTTACAAAAACAATTTCCTGAAAGCATAAAATATATCAAAGTTAGACTTAAGAGTGAATTTTCATGTAAAAATAAGATATTAAGAGACAAGAGAATTGTAACATTTCGAGATATGATAGGTATACAAATTTTTGTTGATAGTGCACAACAAGATCGTGAGAAAATAACTAAAGAAATATTTTGATTCATCAATAAACAACTACATAAACAGACGATAAATAACGAACAAAAAACAATACATATCAGTGAAATTAAAATTGATAATAAAAGGTTTATTGATGAAGACAAAATAGACTGATTAATTGAAGAACTAAATACAAAAGACTATAAAGTAGACAAAAGACCAAAAAAAAATAAACACACAAAACAAAAAAATCGAAATGAACAAGAAAGCATTACTAACTTCTTCACCTATTGAAAGACAGGAGGAAATGGAAAACGACAAGATATAAAAGAAATTATAAAGTATAATATCGCAAACACCAGTGGGATTGAAGTACAAATACTACCATATGGAGAAAGCGTCAACAAAAACGAAGCAGCACACGAATTTTTAGATAGCCAAAAAACCATTGACCTTGCAATAAATACAAATGCTGTATGTCCACGAGAAGAATATTGCAACAAAAAGGATATTGCAATCACAAAAAGAGCCTATAATCTAACAAGAATAGGAAAGCAACTAAAAAAATGAGAAAAATCAGAATACACACAAGATATGTTCCAACAAGAAAGATATTATACCATGCCAGTATCAAGCAAAAATAGAGAATTTATACATAAAACAGAGGAACAACGAGATCCTGATGTAATAAAAATAGAGAAATGAGAGATAAAAATCAATCTTTTGGCATTAGTTGAACTATCAAGTAATCTCTCCAAGAGACGAGCAGCCGATATGATAATTATGGACCAAGTAAATAAAGAATTACAAAATGGGAAACTTATACAATATCATTATTACGATGACATAAATGAAGATACACATCCACACCATCACATTACAGAGAAAAATCAAAAAATCATAACAGATACCTATCCATGGATTAAAAATATAGAAAGAAATGAAGTAGGAGAATTGTTACCTAGTAGCGTACATTTTATCAACCCATCCAGCAAAACCCGCATACAAACAGGACAAACTCCCAAAAACGCTTATGTATTTATACCCGATCACGACGGAGAAAGAACATTTATACAAAAAATACCAGAGCTGAGTTATGCACTCAAAAGAAAAAATATCAACGATGATTATACCAAAGAAGAACTAGTAAATACACTAAACATGAGAATGGCTGCCTAGCAGCATCTCTTTAACAAAGAAGTTAATAGAGATAAATACACAAAACAAAAAATTAGTTATCCAACACCGATTTTACGACAATACTATTGTTCATCACAGGATGTTCTACATTGTTAAGCAAGGTCGTGTCATCAGCAAAATCTTTTTGCTCAGTATGTAGATGCATTACCTTATCCATAAACGGTCAGGTTTCATCTACAGATACATCTAATCATTGGAGCTCTTCTAGCATAGCAACAATATTTTGCATACTTGCGAAAAAGTGCTCTTCTTTTCCTGATGAATCAAACTGTATACGAGCAAGTTTTTTTAAATGATCAAGCTCCTGTTGTGTAAATGACATGATTATATATATACAATAAATAGTATAACTACAAAAAATAATATATTTACCTACAATAATTGCAACCACAAGACATTTATAACAACATATTATCAATATGAATGACAAAACCATAAAAATGCAATCATCAACAAACAATAACACGATAAAAATAAAAACGTGAACAGCAGAAATAAGTAAACAGATACTACAGATAATCTATGAAACTGTACCATATATACAACTCATAGATATTCATCGCAAAAAATGACTCATATCATGAACACCTATACCCAGATGATCGTTATGATATCAATGACGCATATTATTGACCATACCCCAAAGTATTCTAACAGTATTTAGCTTAATAAAAGGTAAAGAAACTGTAATAAAAGTACAAACCAACATATACAATCTATTCCAATGACAAAATATAACTGAAGATATTCATACTGAGATAATGACTATAGTATGATGTATAATACTATGAAAGATAATTTATCTAGGAATGATAAAAGCTGGCGACGGAATACAAGTATATAAGAAATACAATAACACAAAAAAAGAGGAAACACAAAAAACAAAATAGAAAACTATTGCACTCTCAATACAATAGTACCTTCCACAGGTGCTTGGTTTTCATAATCAACAAACACTGTAATGGTATAGTTTTTATTTTCAGTAAATACATGAGATACTGAAGTTCACTGCCTTCCTGGCATTTCAATCACTTCTCAATCACCAAAATCCCAAACAATAATTTCTGGCAATCCATTCACACGCACAGAAAACTCAACAGTCTCACCAATAGGTGCGACTTGTGCAGGATGAGAATCTACACGTATATCAAGTTCTTCTACTCATTTTTTAACAAGAATATCATCATCCAAAGAAATAGTGGTAGAACGTCATTTTCTAGTGACGACCTCTACTGATGGTTTAAATATACCATTATCTGACTCATAGTCATAGCGATACGTATGAGAAACAACTGATTGTGATATATTTGACCTTATTGTACCATCACCAAAATCTCGCGTAAAGTACACGATTTCATCATCGTCATCATTTAAGATAGTCCTGGACGCATCAAAAGTAACTCTAAATGGCTCCGATCATACAGTATCAGGGCTAATATCTAATCTTCACACTATAGGAGCTTGCTCTACAATAATAGGAACAATAATCTCTGTACGAGCATCACGCGCATCATCCTCTACCAGAAAAGAAAAACTATTTCCCTCTCTTTGATTTACCCTAAATTCAAAAGTTCTATCATCAGAAGACAATAGAGCAACATCATTAAAGAATGCAGACACATTAGCCGTAGCACTCACCGGTTGGATATCATTGATGCGTAATTGAACTACTGTTGGCAACTCATTAACAACCAATGATCCATCTACAGCATAAGCAGCATCACTAACATTACGAAAATTATTGGTAGAGGTATTCCTAAAATACACATCATAATCTATAGAGAAGTCAGCCTGACCAATAGATATATTTAAACTCTCACAACTACCCTGTCTTCCATCACTCGTGACAAAATCAAGTTTAACAGCATATACTCATTGTCATGGAAAATTGTAATCTATCATATTAGTCGTCGTATTTTGCCTACCGACAACCGTTCTACCCGCGAGTACATCGATAATAGAAAATTCATACGCATCAATACGAGCAGGTCTACCTGTCATTTCAGCTTCTATTCTATAATTAGTTCCCTGTATTGGCGTTTCAGATAACACACAAATAGGAGTGTCGGGTTGTTCTACTCTCAATGGAAAACTATAAGCAAAATTATTGATTCATGGGAATCTTACCACAACATTATATAGTTTTGGTTCATTATAAATCCAAGTAATATCAGCAACATTCTCTGCATCTGTCTCACCATCACCATCAACATCCCATACGATACGATATTCTGGTAAAGCAAGGTCTCTAAAAACAGCTGACGCATCCCATGTTATCTTACGAGGAGCTTTACCAGCGACGAATTCTCCTTGTCACCTCATCATCTGGCCATCTTGAATACGAGCAGATATCTCAGATACAAATGCAAGTGAACCGACATTATAGGTATTGGTTCTAGTCTCATTTGTTTGACTATTAACATGCGTTATACTCAGTGAAATGGGATAATCTCACTTCTCTATATAGTAACAAGAACCATCAAACTGTCCATTATCTCACAAAGACAACGTAGTTCCATTACCACAAGTCATAGTCATAGTAACACTCTGCAACGCAACAGGGCCAAGAGTCGGCAATACCTGTCTACTAAACACCGATCTATTAAGCTGAAAAACCATTACACCAGGAGCAAGTAGTCTCAAATCTTGATTCGTAAGAATATTTGTAGGTCCATCTTCCATAACTAAGTAAGGAATAATCAAACTTCATGCATCGACTCATCTATTATCCAATGCAGCAATACGCGTGAGAACAGCTGCTCATAAGCCGATAGAAAATAACAAAACCACAAATCAGACAATAGAACTCAATACATATTTTAGCTTAGGTTTGTTTTTCACAGTAACAAATCTATATCCATTAACCAATAACAATCCAAATCATACAAAAAACATAACACCAAAAAAGAGCACAGCAAAGGTTTGTAACAAGACTTGAATAGTCGCCCTATCTAAGCCAATACTTGCATATTGATCAGGATTTTGAATCATGAGATACAAAACTAATGCAGCCAATCAAACAATCAAAACAGAAAATCCTAAACAACCAAACAAAATACCCTTCAAGGAAAATGATTTTCCCTTAGGTTTTACATTCTTTACACTAGCATTGGTTGCTTGTGTTTGTTGTATTTGATGTTGTGCTCAAGCAGACGCTTGTCATTGGCTAGAAGTTCAAGACGATTGGTCGGCCGTATTAACAGAGTTAGCAGACTGATTATTTCAAGCATTATCTGCTGTTCAAGCAGTATTTTCATCAGGATTTGTATTCCTCAAAAATGGATCCACCATAGATATAGATACAGAAAAAATAAAAACACAAAACAAATATACTACCTATGTATCGTTTTGTATAATAAATGCAAGTCATCACAAGACAATACATACACAATATACAAAGACTACAAAACAAAAAAAACATTTGTCAAATAAAAATACAGTAGATAGACAAGCAAGTTGCATTATTTTCACAGCACATATATAATAATCGTATCTTTTATTATATGTGCACACACTATGAGATCGCTCAAACAACAAGCAAAGTATTTTATCATATGACTCCTAGCTATAGTCTGAGTCGGTAATGGACTAGCCCAAGTTACCATACCCACAGGGCTAACCAACGCAGTCCAGTACATCATGCAGACAGTCTGGACTGATGACGGAACTGATAACGGAACAACCAATGTACAGATAGATGATAACAATATCTACATCCGTACAGGTTTTCTTAATAATGGGACAGGGTGGAACAATAAAGCCTTGTGAGTTGATAGCTCAGGAAATGTCGTCTATGTAGATGCAAATGGGATCAATACTCCTTTCCTCAACTTATCATGAAATTATATCCCCAAGATTAACCAAGCTGGAAATGAATTAGAATTAAGTACAATGTTTCAGTCTACGCTAGGAAACATAGGGATTTGACTAATAAGTCCTACAAGTAAAGTACATGTACAGTGAGATTTTAGAATAGACACAATATCATGAAGTATAATGCAATATACATATACAGCTTGAGCTGTAGTAGTAGGCGCAGTAACTCCACCAAATAGCACACAATTATGTGATTGTGATAGTGATCCACTACAGCACGATTGTGCAACACCGTCATTTACAACATCTACACAGCAAGGTAATGGATGATGATTGTGTGTAGATATCACTTCATCTGGATGATGATCACGAGATTACCAAATATATAACGAAAGTATAGGGAATATAAACCAATGAGCATTCTTCGTAACAGGAGATAAAGCAGGTATTATGACACTAAACCCTCTAGCAAACTTACATGTACATGGAAATGCAATCATAACAAATATTACAAACAACCCATCTCCACAAGATGTTTTGGTACACAGTACAAGTGGAGAAATACAGAAAGTACCCGTATCATACTTTGCAGGAACACCATCACGATCTTTACAAGGTAATGAAGGAACTCAAAGTACAAACTTTATTGGGACTACTGATGCACAATCTCTACGTATGAGAGTTAATAATACACAAATATGACAACTAAGTCCAAATGGGTCATTAATGCGAGGATTTGGGAATACAATATATGGTAATAGATCGACAATTATTGGCTGAGAAGAAAACTTAATTGATGGCAATTTCTCAAGTATACTTTGAGGTGAAGAAAACCAAATCACAGGAAGTCACTCTGCCACAATATGATCAAACAACTATGTATCATGAAACAATTCTGTAGCAATGTGACAAAACGCTCTAGCATCTGGAAATAATAGTTTTGTATGGAACGATTGAATAAATCAAGCCTCTAATTATTTTGATAGAGAGTTTGTAATAGAATCTGATCGTGTAAGGATTTGACCATCTATAAGTCCAAGTATACCATGATTTGGACGGCAAGATTTCCTACGATTAGTATCTCTATACTACAACTACGACATAAATACATACCTAGGATGAAGTATATGAACACCAGAAATATATGCATATAGTGGTTATTTTTCTAACTTATACAGCTTCAATTGAAATATATCACCATCAGATGAGAGACTAAAAACAAATATACAATCAGGAAATCAATGGGCCTCATCATGATTAAGTTTAATAAATAGTTTAAATCCTATAATATTTAATCGAGAGGATAATAGTTATACAAAAAACTCGCCACTAAATACAACAGAGACTCATTATGGTTTTATAGCACAACAAGTAGAAACTATA
Source organism: candidate division SR1 bacterium (assembly GCA_007116275.1). GTDB lineage: Bacteria > Patescibacteriota > Gracilibacteria > Absconditabacterales > Absconditicoccaceae > SKIU01. Next base: position 10,563 of record SKIU01000099.1, read on the forward strand.
ATTCCTGAAATAATATCTGAATTTGATTCTAATATTATATGAGCTGGAGAAGGAGCTCCTAGCAGATTCAAATGAGTAAAAGTTAATGAAATAATTCCAATCCTCGTACAAGCCATCAAAGAACAACAAGTACTCATAGATGATTTAGAAGCAAGAATTACCGCACTTGAACCATAAAATATTTAACTACCAACAAACACTATGCGAAAATACATCTATAGTATCATTATAGTAAGCACACTGATACCCATCAGCTCGTTTTCGCAATCACTCAACTTTGATGATAATCTATTCTTTGGAAGTAATTATGATATGCAATTTACCTACAACAATATCTATTTCCAATACGGTGGAAATGCAC
>SKIU01000030.1 GCA_007116275.1 candidate division SR1 bacterium
CTAAGATTGAGTCAAGCAACGAGTGATTCAACTTTTTCTTGGGTCAATGGAGAAGGGGATGCAGGTATTTTTTCATATCATTGAAGATCTTCTGTGTTTCCTACAGGGCCATTGAGTTTGTTCATATCATCGAGTTGATTTCCTAACATAAGATGAAATTCTACTTTATCTTTTTGGATAACACGACCTATATGAATATCTGCCTTTCCAAGTATAAGTTCTCCGTTTACAAAATTAAATCCATCCAATGCATCAGGCGCATAATAGATATTTAAATAGCTCAGGATGCTATCTGCATATATTTCTCTTTCTTTCATGGCATGAGCATCTAAACCAATACGAAATGTCCCATCACTATTCGCTTTTACTTGTACAATATTTGGCTTTCCAGGCTCCAGGACGTTGAGTTGTTGTTCTAGATATTTGGCGGCATCTCTCATACTTGTGAATTCTGGGGAAACTTCCATATTTTTGTGCGTTTGGATTTTTTCATAATTGGAGTTTGTTTTATCTTTATCAGGAGTGAAGCTATTTCTATAAGTGGATATTCTAATTCATGCTGATCATGCAATACCCAGTGCAGCCAGAGATAGTCATCCCGTCACGGGAGCAAGTGCAATAGCAGCGACGGATGTTCATACGATTGCTCAGATATTAACTTTAGTAACTTTTGCTCATTGGCTTGCCAGCTGATTGTAGAGATTTTGATTGATAGCATTTTCGTGAAATCCATCAATAAATTGGTTATAGAAAAAGTTTAAGAGTTGTTGGATCTTCGCTTTATCAGCCGTATATTCACTACTTTGTAATATTTGGAAAACACCTGCTCGTTCCATTTTCTGTCACAGAGTATCTGCCAAATCTTCAAGAAACCATCTATTAGCAGCAAAATTTTCGTCATCTTCTGCAAGTTTACCGATCTTGTTTTTTAGTGCTTGGCTATAATCATTACCATTGGTGAAGTTGTATTCAGTAGGGTCGAGGAGAGCAGTAAGAAGATAATCAAATTCTCTTCATTTTTGTTCAATACCTGCCGCAAAATCTCTATCCCATACTGGTCATAGATTTACATGCAGTTGTTGAGTAATAAATTCATATCCTGCACCGACAGAGAGTCATACTCTTGTAGTAGGAGAAAGCTTTCTCGTATTTTGATTTTTTGTTTCCGCTTTACTTCTCTTCGTCTGTCGTGTTTTTTCTATATCAATAGCCACTCCAAGTCTAAAATCTGTTGGTATTTCACTTCCTGCCCAATTTAGTGCAGGGAGGGTCGCTCATATGTTAAAATTAAATTGAAATCTTTTTGTGAGATCATCAGATACTTTTTCCTTTCAGACTCCCATTCCAATAATAGGATTCCCTGATTTATCGACTGCTACCCCAAAATTTGGAATGACTCTCTTATTGATGTATTTTCATAGTTCATCTTGTATGCGTTTTTCATTGCGTGTGCCATCTGGGAAATAAAAACTTTGTCTTATTGCTCATATAGCGCTTGGTGTAGTCGCACCATGAAAAATATTTGCCAATAACTTATCTCCAAATTCTTTTCATCTATTATTGTATGTGGCATTGACATTTACATAGAGAGTATCAGTAAGTGCATTAACAACCCCTAGTAGTTTGTCTGTGATAGTTCTCCTTGTGTATGCTAGATCAGCTTCTCCATAATCTTTACCTCGTGTTGCCAGATGTTTACGTACTTGATTATCTATGGATGAAATATCAATAGCAGTTTCTGCATTTTCTTTCAATGTGTTTTGGCGTTCTTCTGGACTCACGAAAACATCAGATACATCTCCAGATCATTCATTACTCTCTTGTGCAAGTGATTCAAAATATGATTTTACTGCCGAAACTCACGCTACTGTTACTTCCTCATTATTGATTTTAACGGTATTTTTACCAGACATAAAGTCTAAAAAGGAATCAATACTATATCATTTTCTTCTTTCATCTTGTTTTGCGATATAGCTATCAACTGCAAGTCTTAGTTGGCTTCTAGGCGATGATTTAGATTTTACTCAGAGTATGATGTTTTTGATAATTGCACTTGTTCTAGGTCCATCTTTGATGTTGTTCTCATGATCCAAGTCAGCTTTTGATGCTATATTTTGGTATAGTTGTAATCCCATCACAGATCCTGTATCTCTGCGAGAATGATTTTTCTTTTGTTTGGTTATTTGTGTACTATCTACAGTTCCATTACTATCAAAATCACACAAAAATAGGAATATGTTATCTTTGTCTACAACTTCTTTTTGTAATAATATGAGGTCATTACTAGCTCCTACAATATTTATATTCTTGGCTTTGTTCCCCATGTCAGCGAGATGTTTGAGTGCTGATTGTACTGCAGGATCTTCAAGTCATTCTTCGAGAATAGAAAGAATCGTATTCATATCTTTTCTTGCGCTTATTCATTTTTTATTGTATCTATCTGCATCGATAAAGTTTTTTCTAAATGATTTTTTAAAACTTTGTGGATCTCTATTGGTGTTGTGTTGATAATATTTTTCCACAACCTCACCGAGAATAGTAGTAAGGTCATCTCGATTTATACCTTTAATATTTCTTTTTTTAAATATTTTATCATATTCATCGGCACGGTTGAGTATAGTTAATATAGCTTTGCGAACATCTTTGTTTGCATGTCTATAACGATCCAATACTCCATATTTTTTCATTTCTTTTGCAGTTACTACATCGTTATCATTACGATCTATTTCTTCGTTTCGTGTAAGTGCACTGAGTGTTTGATAAGATCTATTTTCTGGATTTTCATCGATAAACTCATTGAATTTGTCCAATGAATGTTCTTTGTAGCTTGGTGAATCTGGTCCATCAAAAAACACAGGAGCATCATCCAATATACTCGATGTTTTTTCTATTGCATCATCAATAACGCTATACGATGA
>SKIU01000115.1 GCA_007116275.1 candidate division SR1 bacterium
GCGTTGATATATGCTGAAAATTGTTCATGTTTGTTGTCACTGTCTTGTAAACTAGTGACTTGTGTATGGACAGCTTGCTGTGCTGTAGAGGCATTATCGATATTGTATGATGGTATTGGGCCAGCTTTTTCTATCATATACGGGAAAAATAAGACCTCTTTTCCATCGATGTTGTGTATTTCTGGTTTGGTAATAAAATGTAGTTTCCCCTTACTCTGTGAATGGAGTAAATCAAAAGCTTTTTTAGCCTCTGCATAGACAAAACTACTCCCAATTCGGTCATGATTTCCTGCTAGAATATAGACTCTTTTTCATTTTTCAAAAAGCTCTACAAACAATTCATATAAAGCGAACAAGGCTACTCTATCATACGCAAAATGATAGACATAATCACCGACAAAAACGATATCGTCCTCATCAGGATGTGCATCGACAAAATCACGCAACATCGTGAGAATACGGTCTGTCATACGCGTAGTTATGTGGATATCGCCGATAAGGAGCATTAGTCTACTGTATCAAGATCTAAAAGTATCCCTGTATCAAATCTACCATGACTGAGTGCTTTTTGTTCTGCTGTATCCTGAATATCTTCTAATGAAAATCAGTAATTATCTATTACATCTTGTATACTTGGATAGTGATGACAAAAATCTGATCGATCCTTCCCCAACGCACACACAATTTCATATACATCTCACAATTCTTTTTGCACCGCTTTTTTATCATGTTTTTTGTTCGCCTCTAATACTTCATCTACCTCTTCATCTATTTTGTATATTAAATATATTTCACACTCTTTACTATCTTTGGCTATGCGAGAAACCCAGTCTGCTTTCCATCATGGCAACTCTGGTTTTTTGTCTCTTACAAGTTTCCGTGTTGGCATAAAATGTATAAAGAAATAAATTACTCTTTGTTTTGCTCGTCCCATCTTTCCAAAATCAACATCGCACTAACAGTATCACTTGCTGCGTTCTTTTTAAAATCAGAAACTATCTCTCCAGCTTGGACACTACTATAGTCTTCGTCCATATATTCGGTAATAATATCGGGATTGATCATATATTTGAGTGATTTCACAAAAGCATCTATCTTTGCTTGGATATCTTTTTGTCTTTGTGGATAACCGACAATAATTGCTTTGGCGTTGTATCTTGCTACAACATCTGCCAGTGTTGGCATAGTCATATGATCATTGAGAATATAGCCAATCGGCATAGGAATACGATTTTCCAGTGACATATATGCTAATCAAATGTATTTACTTCCTCGGTCTATACCGATAATATTGGTGTCTTTTTTCATTGTGTGTAAACAAGAATAATAAAAATATCTTTAGCCGATAATTGGTTTGATATAATATGATGGTTGGACTACTTGGAGTGATTTTTGAGCAGTGATCAACGGCTCTATAGTATAGGTTGTGTCTCTATATACAAGCGAGAGTTTTTGATCTTTTCGTACAAAACGGACAAATGATTTCTCATAATGATCTGGAAAATAATCATCCACTGCATCGATCGCATATCCTGTACAGTCAGCCAATGATTCTTTGGGTTGTAGGGTATGTGATTGTTTGATGAAATCGTAGTCCCAAACTGTTTTTTTCTGTCCAATATATAACAAAGCATGATCAGGAATATATCCCTGTGTATGTGCCCATATATAACAATCCAATTTACTCACCACACGAAAGGATATATCTGGCATATATTGGGCTAAGAGATTGCATACCAATGATCATACTCTCAGATTGGTAAATCATCAAGGTCAAGTAATCACAACTATCTCTGTTATATGATGTTTTTGTATGGATTGGATCAATGTGGGAGCAAGTTCTTTATCTGCTGCATTGCGTGGAAATGCTTGTCGATCACTATCATCGCTGTAGTAGATATTATCATATCATAACAATATACATGCACGCATCGATATAAGCCTTGATAAATTAAATTATTTGGAATTTTTAGCTACTGGAAGATATATTTGTATCTATATATATTTTTTGCTGTTTTGCAAGGTGTGTATAGCGATACATATCGTGTATATTGCGTGCAAATCGTGTATTGTGTATACTATATATGTTTACTTTTGGCAGACTCTATGAAGCAATTCTTTAAATCAGCTGCAACATATACACTTATCATTATTGTATGATGGATAAGTGTGCATCTTGTTTTGTCGATGCTCGGCCTAGATATGACTTTTGCACAGACAAATACTGCTGCTGCTCTCTCTGAAAACCTGCAAGAAAAAGTATTTTTCTATAACTCTATACTCAATGGCTTATATCTCTTGATATGGCCTGCTCTTGCACTTGCCTGATTTGCATTGGACAATAGCATGATTTATGGTTCGTTTTTGGGATTGGATGCGCCACTTTTTCTTATCTGGAATATCATCAAAAATATCGCAAACTTTATTCTTGGATTTATGGTTCTCTTTGAGATACTCAAAAACTTTTTCACTTCAGGGGAACAGGGTAAAAAAGCTTTTGATGTGATTAAAAAAGCATTGATTGCATGAGTACTCATCCAAGCCAGTTGGTTTCTTATGGGAGCTATTATCGATGTATCAACTATCGCTACCTATGCTATCGGTGGTATGCCACTGAATATACTAAACAATAGTGATCAATGTGAAGACTTAGGTTCGATGAGGATGCTACCGATAGGAAGTAGAGTAGATTTTACTGCCGAAAATCAGTCAAATAGTAGCATCGATAACAGTTTTGTCTACTACTACTATGTCAATAATGTTGATGGCGATAGCAAATCATATTTTTCTCCCTGTGAACTCTATGATGGGAAATGGGTCGTTGGACAAAAATACCGATCAGGTGCTGGATGAATACCATA
>SKIU01000043.1 GCA_007116275.1 candidate division SR1 bacterium
GCGATAGTAAGCTTCTTCATTGTATAGAATTAAGAAATGAGAATAAAGAATTAAGAATTCTGTAGCGTAGCGTTCTTGATTTTTCAGCGAGCTTGCGAGCGCTCTATATTCTATAGCTCCTGGATGTATCGGGGAGATATCTTTTATTGTACTACCTTCATTACGTCAGCATGTATCTCTTCAATAGACCTATTAGCATCAATTTTTACCACTTCTCATCGTTGAGCAAATGCATCTACGATAGGACGAGTATGCGTATCGTATTCTTGTAGTCTTTTCCTAATTACATCTTCTGTTTCTCATGGACGACCTCTTGATAATATTCTTTTTACTGTTTCGTCTTCATCTACTTCAAAGTATATTCACACAACAGATCTATTGTGCTTTTTTACTATTTTTTCAAATCCCTGCATTTGTACAATACTCCTTGGATATCAGTCTAAAAGCATATGTGTACCTTCATCCAGTATAGTAAAAAAATAGGCATCAAAAAGACTCATAGTAACTTGATCGTCGATAAGTTCTCCTGCCTCCATACGTTCTTTTACATAATTACCGATAGCATTTGGTTTACTAGCCAAAGACCTAAAAATATCTCCCGTTGATAGATGTCTAAGTGAATCTCCAAAATATTCAATAAGGAGTTCTGCTTGCGTTCCTTTTCCAGAGCCTGGAGCTCCAAATAAGATAATATCTTTCATGAATATACAAAATAATAAAACAATCTATATATACTATTATACGATCCAGTTGCAATCATTAGTAGCAAAAAACACCTGTAACATAGGTGTTTTTTTGCTGTATTTTATATATAGTGTGTCTTATTGGTTATATTGAATATCTGCATCTGCTCTCAATGAGACGAGATAGTTTTGTATTGCTTCTTGTTGTTTTTGCTGTTGTAAAACAGTTACAATATCCGCTTCTACATCTTCTAATGCAGGAAGAGCATCTGGTGATGACTGTGCATACTCATTATAAAAAGCGTTGATTTCTTCATCAGAGACTTCAAAATCTGTTCCTAGTTCAGATTCTAGATGTGCTTGTATCGCAAATCACCCTCTAGCATTTTCTAGTTCTTCTTCATATGAAGCACCTTGCATAGCTAACTGTTCTTTGTAGCTATCTAATGTCATATTTTGTGTCGATAGTTGCTCAATAAGAATGGTTTCTGTTTCTTGTATAGAGAGAGGGGTAACTTGTTGTTCTAATAGCTTTTGATTAATAATTTGTTCAAGAGTTTCATCAGTGCTAATTTGTTGTCATTGTTGTGCAAATAGTTGTTGTATAGAGCTAACTTCAGCCATAGTAATCGCTTCTCCATTAACTGTCGCAATAGTAGTATTAGCATCCATACTTGTTTGTTCTTGTTCTACAAGAGTACCATTATCAGTAGGTGGTGTACTTGTAGTATCATCTTGTTTGACTCCACATCCAGCGACTAATAGACTAATAGCAGTAATAAATCCAAATAATAACACATTCTTTCCTAATTTTTTCATACAAATTATTTATAAACATAAAACATTTACAATTATTATCCTATACACTCATTATATAGATGCAAGTCTTTTCTGAAAAAAGAAAAACAGTGCCACAGCACTGTTTCTTGGAACAATAGAAACAAAAATTTTTATCTCTTTGATCGTTTGTGTGATTTTCTTGCTTTCATAAGTCCTGGTTTTTTTCTTTCTTTTACTCTATCATCTCTTTTAAGAAGACCATATGGCTTCAATGTCGTTCTTAGATCGCTATTTCGTTCAATTAAAGCTCTCGATATACCAAGTTTAATAGCATCAGCTGATCCAGCCAATCATCCACCAGATATGGTAATATGCGCATCAAATTGCTTACGATATTCAGGTCATAGTACATCAAAAGCCATCAATGCAGCATCAAGCATATGCTTATTACCACCAAAATATTCCTCAATAGTAAGTTCTTTCCCATTAGGTTTCTTGATGGTGATAATTCCTTTACCACTACCAAATAGTTTGACAACAGCAGTTGTTTGTTTTCTTCTTCCTACTGCGTAGTTATAGTTTGTAGTCATAGTATTATAAGCTTACTGGTTTAAAATTGTCATATTTCGTTGTTGTTCCAACATTGAGTTTTAATCTCAACATCCTTTTATTTCTTAATTTGTTTTTTGGAAGCATTCCTCTTACAGCATACCATAGTGCATCCATTGGTTTCTTCTCTTTCATTTCTCTCAAAGTCATGCTTTTGACATTTCCTTTGTAACCACTGTACCTATAGTATAGTTTTTGTTCCATCTTATTACCAGTAGTAGAAAATTTTCAGGCATTTTCTACAATAACATAATCACCAGCATCCCAAAAGTCATTGTACCATGCTTTATCTTTTCCCATAAGTTTCATAGCAATAGAAGCTGCTAGCCTACCTAAAGTTTTGTCAGTTGCATCAACCTTATATCGTTTTCTGTTTTTTTCAAGATAATCTTTTTTCACTCGAAGTGTTTTATTAAGATCAGTCTTTGTTGTCTGTACAGTCATGATTATTAACCCAATGAATAAATATTTACGAAAGTTTCACTAATACTTTTAATGAAGCATCTCCAGCTTTAAAACCAACTTTATAATCTTCTACGAATCCAGATGTTTTTTTTGCTTCTTTATATTTTGGAAGAATTTCTTCTACAACTTTTTTTCATTCTTTTTCTCAAAATATTTGAGATTGTACAATTCTAATACATTCTCTTTGCGCATCTTTTTCATTATCATATTTTTCAAATTGCGCGACAAGTTTAGAGAAAAAACTATCAGCTTCAGCTTTAAGTACTCTAGCTCTTTTAGGAGTAGTAGTTATAGCACCATATTTTACCAAACTCGTAAGAAGCGATCTGATAAATACTGTTTTTTTCTTTGCTCCAGTACTAAGGTTGAGCAATCTTTTTTGTCTGTGTCTCATGGGAATCCAAATAATGGTTTAAATAGTGACTATGCAATAAGTGATTTATCTATAGTTGCCAAAGAACTATTGATCTCATCTATAGCTTTTCTTCCAACGCCTTTCATTAGCAACAATTCTCACTTTTTTTTCTTTTCAAGATCTTCAACATAGAGTATATTGTTTTTAATAAGTGCATTTCTTGTTCTTTCACTCAATGGTAGTGCATCAATAGGCATAGTTTTGATATTTGTTTCTTCAGGAAGTTTCTCTGCTTCTGCTTGTAAGTCGTTATACTCAATCAAGGCAGACCTATCGATATAGGCATCATCAAATATAAACAACTTAGCATAAGATGCTAACACTTCTCCAGCAAACATAATAATTTCTTTAGGAGAAAGTTTAGGATAGCGAGATTTGATTTCCACAGTGACAGTATCTTTAGTTGTCCCTGAGAAGTCTTCAATCACTTCTTCTACATCATACTTAACATAATCAACAACTCCAAAGTCATTATCGATTAACAAAGTATTTACATCACTTCAAGAATCGTCTTTTTCATTACGACTTCTTAAGAAATCGATACTATAGTAACCATATCATTTCTCTACTCTTATATCAACGATAAGCTCAACAGAAGGATCGGTCACTTCAAAAAGATAATCATTAGTATTAAGAATAGAAACTCAAGCAGGAGTCTTAATGTCAGCTGATGTATATACTCCTGATTTAGAAAACTTTTGTGATATCCACTGAATACTATCACTATTCTCATCTACAGAAAAGCGTAGTTTTTTAAAATTTAACATCATATCTATCACCGTTTCTTTCACTCCATCTATTACATGATATTCATGTTGTACGCCTTTGATCTTTATTCCAGTAATTGCTGCACCTACATTATATCCCAAAATAATTCTTCTCATTGCATTCCCAAGAGTATGTCAAAATCATCTTGGAAGATTATTGATTTCAAATTTTGTCGTGGTATCATCAGTCTCGGTAACAACAATTTTAGGTGTTCCAATGAGTTTTTGAATATCCAACATATTTTTATTTTAGTAATGGAGTAAATAGTATAAGTACAGTATGACAGTATTATGCTCTCGCATAAAATTCAATAACCTTCAATAAATCTGGACCAACATGCACTTCTCCAAGAGTAGGCTTAGCTAATACTTCTATACTAAACTTACTTTTATCAATCTTAAGCCAAGATGGCACAGAAATATTTTTATCTGACCAAGCTTGCGCGTAGAGAGGTGATGCTTGCAATTTTTCTCTAACAGTTATTACATCTCCAACTTTAACAAATGTTGAAGGTATGTTATGTTTAACTCCATTAAGAAGCAGATGTCCATGATTAACCATTTGTCTTGCCTGCATGATAGAATTAGCCAAACCTGACCTTAGTATAGTAACATCCAATCTACTTTCCAAAAATTGAAATAATGCGATATCATGACTTATGTCGTGATTTTTAGCATATTTCTGAGATTTATCTTTAACAATAGTAGCAAATTGTTTTTCTGATAAAAGATAGCTTCTCTTCAGTGACTGCTTATTTCTCAAAAGTTTTCCATATTCAGAGTATCTAGCAACACCAGTTCCACTCTGTCATGGAAGAGATCTTCTTTTTTTGATATCATACTTGGCAGAACCAAACAGATTAGTCTGTTCTCTTCTACAAAGCTTGAATTTTGGTCATGTATACTTCATAAATTAACACATAATAAGTATAAAGCTAACAGCTAATAGTTAAAAACTAAAAGCCAAATATAATTACATTCTTTTTGGTCTATAACCCTTACATCCTCCAAATTGGATACCAGTAGCCTCCTTGATATACAAAATTGTAACATTCCCAAGTTCATTGATTCCCTTGAAAACTCAATCTCTAGCCATACCTGGTCATCTAAATATAATACCAACTTCTTCTAAACCAAGCCCTTCTGCTTGTTTCATAAGATGTTTAGTTAAAACTTCAGCAGCATAAGGAGTATTTTGTTTCGCACCCTTATAACCAACTAAACCAGTTCAACCACCAATTACCTTATCTCACTTTTCATTAGTCAGTGTAATGATAGTATTATTTTCTGAAGTTAACACATGAAGTGTTCCCTTACTGATTTTGATATCTTTCTTTTTTCATTTAGCCATAGTAGCAGCTACAAAAATAAATTATTTTTTCAATACAGGTCTTACTCTTGATCTACCAAGAAGTTTCTTAGCAGTCTTTGCATTTTTTCTTGTTATTTGTCCTCTTACTGGCAATCCAAGATTATGTCTCATACCTCTATAACATTTAATTTCTTTCAGTCTTTTGATAGCAAATCAGACCTCTCTTCTTAGATCATTCTCCAAAGTATATCCTTTCAGCTCATCAGCAATAAGCTTTTGTTCTTTGTCAGATATATCTTTTACTTTTTTCATAAAGTCTATTTTGAGCTTATCAAGAACTTTTTTTGATCTCACTCTTCCAATACCATAAACGGTAGTGAGTGCTATCCAGATAGACTTGTTGTCCGCTAAGACGTGACCGTGAATTCTAAACATGTAATAATAGATAATTGACTAAATAAAACTTATCCTTGTCTTAAGTTTCTTCTAGGATCTAGTTTGTTACGACGATATAATACCCCCTTTCTTCTTATGAGGATATCTCATTTTTTCTCTTTTCTAACTGACGATTTTCTTTTCATAATGATATAGTTTAGTATACTAAATTGTATTAACATGTTAGGTAGATGTAGCACGTTGAGCAGATTGTCGAGCTGCGTAATCTCCATACCTATAAACGATACGGCCTTTTGTCATATCATAAGGACTAACCTCGACCTTAACTCGATCTCCTTCAATAACACTAATCTGCCTAGATCTCATTTTGCCAGATTTTTTGCAGATAACTATTGTATCCATATCCTTGGGCTGTACTTTGTAATTTCCAGCAGGAAGAACCTCAATTATCTCAGCATCTAGCTCAATCCCATCTATTTTAACCATCAACGATAACGTCTTTAATTGTTAAAATACTCTGATGTGCTTTAAATCCTCTTTTTCTATGGTACCTATTTTTGATTTTCATCTTAATAGTAGTAACCTTATCACCTCTTTTTTCTCCATCAATAGTTGCAACAACAGAAGCTTTTTTGATATATGGTTGTCATAGTATGACATTTTTACCATCAGCATCATATGCAGCTAGTACCGTATCTATTGTCACTTTGTTCTTTCAATCAGTTGGACCAATCTTATCAACAGTGATAGTATCTCATTTTTGTACAATATATTGATGTCATTGAAGAGCTATTACAGCGTACATATTTTTCTCTTATTACAAACAAGTAAAATGAAATTAAACAATTTTCCCAAGTTGAGCAAGCGTATTAAATTTCTTTTTATTTTTTCTGTATGAATCAGAAACAATAGCTCTAGCTCTTTTATATCTTCTTGCACTAGGAAATCTATATTCGATAGTTTTTCTAAACCATTTAGTTCCGTAGTGTTTCTGTTTTTTAGCTTTATCTAAAATGTGAGAAGACCATAACTCTTTTTTATAAAAAGAGACCATTCTTTCATTAGTATTAAGATCTCACGTTCTCCAGACAACAAATCACATAAAGTTTTTTTGATGTAATAAAAATAGCAAACAAAGCAAAGGATACAATTTTTTAACAAAAATGCAAGTCTTTTTTGCATTCTGTCAAAAACTCTGCCCGGAGCCGGAATCGAACCGGCACGAAGTAATTAGCTTCGGAGGATTTTAAGTCCTCTGCGTCTACCAATTCCGCCATCCGGGCATGGGGAAGTTGATCTACAATAATATATGTATTATATTATCCCCAATGGTAGTTAGAGTAAGTAATTACTTACTTACCTTATCAAATATCTTGTCAAAAACAGCAGGGAATGCTATAGCGATATTGGACAAAACTTTTCTATCCAATGCAATATCATTTTCAGATAATGCATGTATAAATCTACTATATGACATACCTTTTGCCCTTACTGAAGCAGACAATCTTTCGATCCATAGTCTTCTAAACTCTCTTTTCTTTTCTTTTCTAGATTTATAACTGTGTTGCCCTTGTTTAACAAGAGCTGCTCTTACTTGTTTATAAACCTTACTTCTTCCAAGTCTAAACCCTTTTGCTAGACGAAGAAACTTCTTGTGTCTTTTGTGCTTTTGAGCTCAATTTTTTACTCTTACCATCGCTAATCTATAAGTGAGGAACTAAATTTTTCAATGCTTTTGTTTCAGCTTTAGAAACAACTTTACCATAAGGAAAAGATTTGTTGTTAGTTTTTTTCTTGTTAGTAAGAAGGTGGTTATTACATGCTTTTTTAAAAACAAATTTACCACTTCCTGTCTTCTTTACTCTCTTTTTTGCTCAACTATGAGATTTTGCTTTCATCGCCATTGCGAACTATTATTTACTAAATAAAATGATACTATATCATGATGATTCTTCTTTTGGTTTTGCGTCTCTCATTTTACCATAGGCCGCAAGCTCTTCAGCAATAAACATGAGTTTTTCTTTTGCTTTGTTTCCATATATTCTTTCTCTTCCTCTCAATCTAATAGTAAACTTAACGCTATGTCCATCTTGAAGAAATTCTATACTTTTATCCATTTTCATGCGAAGATCATTTTCAGCGATACTGTATTTGATTTTAGTTTCTTTCATCTCTTTTACCTTCTGTTTTTTTCTTTTAGCTTTTTCTTCTTTACTTTTGTCATACATATACTTCCCATAGTCCACCATTTTAACGGTTGAGACCATTTTATCTCTATCATATGATAATTGCACCAAGTCAAGACCAGCCTCATCTTTCATCATCAAAGCTTTCGTTCTGGGGAAAACACCAAGATTATTTCCTTCTTCGTCTACAATCATAATGTTTGGGGCTTTGATAGCTTCATTGATGTAGGTTTGATGTGCCATTGGTTTTTTGCCTTTGGGGCGAAAATTCATATAGTAATAGGAAGATAAGATAAAAGACATTCACTCCCGGCGGGATTCGAACCCGCGATTTCCACCGTGAGAGGGTGGCGTCATAACCGCTAGACTACGAGAGCAGCGGCGCAATATTCAAATAGAAAGATTCTACATGAAGCTTGCAAACTCTTTACTCACAGATTGTATACATTTGCCCATGCTTGGAATCGAACCAAGAACCTACAGCTTAGAAGGCTGTTGCTCTATCCAATTGAGCTACATGAGCAAGGATTTGGATCCTATCGGAGTCGAACCGATGACCTCCTGCGTGCAAGGCAGGCGCTCTAGCCAGCTGAGCTAAGGACCCATATGTCAGTACAAAGAAGAAAGTACAAAGCAGAAAGATAATTGTTAATTATAGCTTTATAAACTTTCCAAATTGACAAACTGTTTTGTTAACTTTGGGCAGAGTAGGATTCGAACCTACGTAGCCGTGAGGCGGCGGAGTTACAGTCCGCTGCATTTGACCGCTCTGCCATCTGCCCATTGATTATTTAATACTAGACTAGTATTGTAAAGATCATATATTATTTGTAGATGGAGAGAACATACCAAATAATACAAGAAATCCCACAACCATAACAACAAATCACAATGTGAGTGTTGCATTTCTTGTTCATCAGAAGTATTTCTGTGTCCAAGCGCTTGATCCAAACATGTCTGCAATAGTATTAGCAAAGTACATAAGAGATCAGCCACAAACAATAACAACTAGTCATCCAACGATTTGTCACACCATACCCAAGTATTTTTTAGGGAATAATTGTTTCCAAAAAGCGGACAACGGGACTCGAACCCGTACAGGCAGAGCTGAAGTCTGCCATGCTACACCAATTACATCATATCCGCATACGGTTTTGCAATACAAAAAAAGTGCGTATGGGACATATATCTACATATTTCGTTGCAAAATGCAAGTATATTTACATACTTTTCTTTTGTATGTGCAAATATGTATGATAAAATATATTTATTTTGCTTGTTATGTCAAGTGTATGATGTGTATTTTGTGTATGGTGTGTTTATAAGTATCTTGCAATACTGTATTGTTTATATATTACCAGTGTGTATAGATTTTATTACTAAAACATAATTGTATGAAAAAAATTATGGTTCCTTGTGTATTGGCAACGGCAGTCCTTCTCGCCTGATGTGCAAGCAATAATGAATTACACCTTCCTTTAGATGTTAGCCCTGAAAATATGACTTGTGTAGAATCCGTAAAACAGTATTTAGAAAACGCTGATATGCAATGAAAATGAGCAAAAGTAGCACAATGAGATGCTATTGTTGTTGATTATATTTGAAGACTGGAAGATGGTTCGGTCTTTGATACGAGTGTAGAATCGGTAGCGCAAGGGTGTGATAGCTACAATCCACAGAGAGATTATAACTCATGACTCCCGTTCACTGTCGGAGCTGGACAGATGATAGCTGGATTTGATGCAGGTGTTTTGGATATGAAACTATGACAAACAAAAACAATCAAGATACCAGCTGCTGAGGCATATGGAGAACGAGACGAATCATATCTTATCCCTATCCCTAAATCTTCATTTTCGTGAGCTGATAGTTTACAACCTGGAGAACAAGTTATGACAAGTCAATGACAAGCATTTCCAGTACATGAAGTAGATGAAGAGAATATTATTTTGGATGCAAACCCTCCATTGGCAGGAAAAGACCTTATCTTTGATATCACTATTAAGTCTATCAACTAATACTTAGGTATATCATATAGAAGAAAAAATCCGTCCTCGTGACGGGTTTTTTTAAATTATTTGCTATTGGATATATAATAACTATACAACTATTGTTTTTTATATAATATTTTTTGATCTATGACACTATGAATATTCGCAGCAATATGTGGAGCGCTGTTGCAGTGAACAGCAAATGCAGCTATGAAACACGTTGCAAGTACTATCCCAAATAGCTATATCGGCCTAATTTGGCAGTATATTTCTATGACAGTTTTTGCTACTATCTTTGTTGTCATCATATCCTTATACAATGGTACACCAATCCTTCCTTCCTTAGATGGACAGGCAACAATCGTCTTGTTACTCGTAGGATTTTTTGGCTATATAGGGATTTATTTTCTTTTCAAGGCCTTTGCATCCATTAGTGGCTGAATTGCATTGATCATCGCAAATATCAGTGTCTTTATGATGTATTTTGCTAATTTAGCTATCTTTGAATGAGCAGAGAGTTTGCCGTTTTTACAAGTGATGCTTGGGATACTCTTTTTTATAGTCATCGCACAGTTCTTACGACAGCAGTCCAGCGAGACGAAGCTGAAATTAGAAGTAAAAATGCTATATCCACTCATCACAGCAGTATGTTGGACAATATTTTTCGTAGGTAACACTTGGTTTGTCAAAAATGCTATCATGACACCTGTGCAGTCCGTATTTGCCACAGAAAGTATTATTCTCGTATTCGCACTTCTGGGATATGCACTGATGCATAGATGGGATTTTAAACCAGTGATACAGAGTTATTCACACAAAATTCTTATTCCTTTCGCTATTATTGGATCAGCAAATGTTGCAGCAGCTTTTCTGTATTACTATGGATATTTAGATAATCCGGCCAATATTATTAATTTTGTAAGGTTGTTTGGTGTCGTAACAACGACAGTTCTTGCGTGGATATTCCTCAATGATAGGCTAACAAAAAGAGAAATTATACTTATGAGCATAGCATTTGTGTTATTGATATTGTTTATTTTCGCTGATAATATCGTCGCTCTTATATCATAGATTGACTTTTGATGTATTTTTGTTATAGTGTGTGATGTGGTCATTAACATTTTCTCATAAAA
>SKIU01000009.1 GCA_007116275.1 candidate division SR1 bacterium
ACTCTTTCTTGCATTGCTTTAGATGCTCTCAATTCATCTCTTCTTACCAACATCGTGACTTTACTTGCAAATTTGGTCAAAAATGATGCTTCTTCACAAGCGGTATCTCCTCATCCGATAACAATAAGATGTTTGTTGCGAAATATTGGCAATCCACCGTCACAGACAGCACAGGCAGATATCCCTCTCTGTCGATATTCTTTTTCCCCAGGAAGTCCAAGACGTTTGGCCGTAGCACCTGTTGCTATAATAATCGTTTTGGTTTCATAGATAGCATCACCTACATATACCTTATATGGTTGTGACGAAAGATCAACTTTATCTACTGTCTTAGTTTCTATTCTAGTGCCAGAATGGATAGATTGTTCTCTCATTTTTGTCATCAATTCTGGTCAACCGATAGAGACAAAGCCAGGAAAATTTTCTATCTCAGTGGTTGTAGTAAGCTGTCAACCAGCAGCAACTCATCAGGCCAGAAATCATTCAAACATCAGTGGTTCTAGATTGGCTCTTCCAGCATAAATAGCTGCAGTATGCCCAGCTGGTCACGAACCTATGATAATAACATTTTCTTTTTTACTCATTATGCGTAATTAGATAACAAACAAAATATATATACCACTACAGCATACTCAGATAGCTCGCAAAAACAATCTATTTTTTGGAATATCGTATTCGTCATCTCCAACTAGTTATGACCAACAATCGTAGCAACAATAGATAGAGTAGTAGATAATTAATCGATCGATAATCCTCAATTATATAATCTTTCGTGTAAGATTGTATTGCTTGATCGATAATTCTGCTGATATTTTGCATACTCATATTATCTTCGACGACTCGTGTTTCTCCACCAGTTTGATCCGTCAACGTACGGAGAAAATCAGGGTTATATGTCGTCGTTACTTCAGCCCCAAAATGATCATATCAGACAATAAAATTGTCAGGTTGTCAGATACCTACTGCAAACAAAGGGATGTTTCTCTTTTCGAGTATACCGATGACATCATCAGGTTCATATCATTTGTTAGAATCTCCATCAGTGACCAGTAAAACTACAGCATCACTAAAATTATTTTTTTCTATATTTTGCACACCAAGAAGTAGTGCATCACCGATAGCAGTACCGACAAATTGTGCAACAGGAGGAAACTGACCAAGGTAGGTAGTCTTTCGCTTTGCACGGATACTGGCTGTGTCATCGGAAAACGGTACATGGACAAAAGGAATTCCAGAAAATAATATAAGAGAAACAGGATAATCTTCCCATTCTACAAGAAGCTCATCAATCATTTCTTTTGCTGCCACAAACCTAGAAGGTTCAATGTCATTGGCGACCATAGAAAGTGATATATCAAACAATATTTGTATAGGGACATAGTTCTTGATCTCTGTATTCGATCCCTGTGGTATCTGGATATTGAGAGGTATAACGAGCAGTATCATTGTTACAAACACAGTCATAATACTATACACACGAGCTCATCAGCGCATAGGTACCACAAAACGATTTTTATAATGTAAAAAATATAATCATCATATGATGATAAGAATACTAATACTTCCAAAGATTCACCAAGGGTTTCGTAGCATACCAAAAATATAATATAATTACTCTCCTTGTAGTATTTATGATGCTGCTTTCAATGCGATTATCCCAATAATCATCATTTTTCTATTCATTCGAGTGTTTTTTCGTCTACATTACTATCTGTTTTGTATTCTATGACTTGTTTTTTTTCTTGGCTTGCTGCTTCTTTTATAAGTACCTGCGTTTTGTCTATTTTCTCATAATTGACCTGATATTTTTTGGTTGCATCAAA
Source organism: candidate division SR1 bacterium (assembly GCA_007116275.1). Classification (GTDB taxonomy): domain Bacteria; phylum Patescibacteriota; class Gracilibacteria; order Absconditabacterales; family Absconditicoccaceae; genus SKIU01. The sequence continues at coordinate 1,824 of SKIU01000009.1, forward strand.
AAAGTATGTCTTCGCAAGTTTTGCAATAAAAGGAATAAGAGGCAGTTCTGATACTTCAAAAAATGCTATAACCACAAATATAAGAAAAACTGGGATAGCAAATATAATTCCAACGGCTCTAGAATCTTGCCCAACTGCATTAAATACTCCTAGTGCAAGGGCAATACCAGCAGCAAGAATAAAAAGCTGAATAATCGATATCGTAAAAGGCCCGATTTGAAAACTCATTGTTCCAAATATCCCTTTTTTGATATGTTTTGGATAGACAACTTTCATTGGTATGGCATTGCTAAATAAATGAGTTTTTAGTCTATTGGCAGAGTTGTATCATTATTATACTTTTTCTTGGCTGTAGAGTGTAGACAACATTTTTTTTATTTGAATTTGTATATAACATAAAGTACGCAAACAAAGCCTATACAAAAAGTATATATATTAGTGCCATATTTGTCAAATTTTGTCTATTGTTTTCGTTCTTTGCTCATTTGTTTTTTTCTATAAGCATTGGCAAAACGATGTGCCTCATCTCTAATCTTCGTTAATATTTTGTCACTCTCGTCATATAAGAGACTAGAGCTAGTGATATTGAGTGTGGTATAATCTTTATTATTCATACTATGTATGTTGAGTACATACAGCATTTCTGTTTCGCCTTTGCTTTTGCTTGATCTCTTTCTCGCATCTCATTTCCCCAATGACACAAATTGTACCTGATCAAGTATAGTTGGATCGATCGTTCATGCCTGGAGACATTTTTGTACTACGGCGAGTTGTCATTTTCCTCAGTCAATAACCATAAGATCTGGTAAATTATCTTTATTAGCCAATCTTCTCGTCAAAACTTCTTCGAGTGCTTTGTAGTCATTGTTTTGTTGGTCAAGTGTTTTAATGGATTGTATCTTATAGCGACGATATCCTTTGGGATATTTTATTCATCATAGTAGACAGGATAATCCACCACTCATTCGACCTCCACTAAGATGTGATATGTCTATACATTCGATACGATAGGGAAAGTAGGCAAGAT
>SKIU01000035.1 GCA_007116275.1 candidate division SR1 bacterium
ATTTTATTAATTAAATACTCGTTATACTCTGTTTCTGCAATTGTTTTAGGATATTGTATTTTACTTTGTTCCAAGCAATCTACTTCTATTTTTTTAGTTATTTCCATTGTATTTTGTTATTAATTAAATCTTACCAATTTCAATATTCAGGATAATATTCTCAATTATGAAAATATATATCGCATTCTCAAGTATTCCCTCATTTTGTTCTTTTATATTGACATATTTTGACTTTTGATTTTTGTTCATCGTCTGCATCTGGGTCAAGGTCTCTATATATTTCACACACAATAGTAGAATTATCAAATATTTTTTGAGTTCATCTAATTCTTGCTGGTCATCAGGGGTTGCTTTCTTCTCATTTTTTTGGTTTATTTAGGTGGTGTATAAGTATTACTCAAGGTCTGTTGTTGTTTTTATAGCTTTGCAATGTCTTGGTTATTTTTTCTAGTCTTTCGTTTTCGCTATTGCTTCAGTCTATATTCCCCAGTGTGTCGATTATGAAATAATCTGTTCACTTTTTTTCATAATCTTTCATCTTTTCTATCAATACTTCAATAGTGGGTGTTGTCTCATAGTTTATCATTGTCAAATTTTCTTGATCTAGTTCTGTGTATATTTCATTCATCCTTTGCTCTTGCTCTTTTGTATAGTTTCATATTTGAAAATTATAATAATCTAATCATATCCTTTTTATGCAGACTCTTTCTTTCATATCGTGGACAGGTAATTCAAGTGTAAAATATACTATTTTTACTCACTGTTTTGCATTCCTTCTTGCAATATTATATATATACTCTGTTTTACCGCTTGATGGAAATCAAGCCAACAAAACCAAATCATTTCTAGAAATCATCGCAAGTTTTTTATCAACACTCTCAAACCCTCGACTGAAATATATATCTTTGTGTTCTCTATCAATAGCCTTTCATTCTACAGTTGGAGTCTCTTTTATTTGTTTTGCTTCAAATTTTTTAAATCTATCAGGATATCTTTCTTTGCAATATTTCAACAAATCTGATTTGTTAATATTACGATATCGCTGTATCCATTGTATCCAAGTGGGTCATCATTTGTCTGTGCTTCCAATTAGTCAAGCACTATCTATCCAACAACTAGTACTGTTTCAGTCAACTAATATCTGATTAGTTCAATTACAGTTTCTTGAAAATGTAATTTGTTCGCCATTCATAAGTCTTGTTCAGCTCAAATCCTGCAACATATCCATATTATCCCAACTTGAAATATCATCTCGTATGTTATCATCTTGTTTGTATTTTTTTATTTGAGCCTTTTCTTTTTCTATATATCAATAGGCTTCAATCATTTGCTGTTCTGTGTATTTTATGTTTTTCCCATATATCAACTCACACATAAACGGATTGTTTGGTTTCTTCATATGATTATATCAAGGTAATCTTAAGACTCTTGCAAAATCAATCACCTTTTTATCTCAAGAAAAATATTTTGCTAGTCATCAGCAAATTCACTTCCATTTTTCAAATGTTGCATTTTCGCCAAACCAATACATATGATAAGATTTGTTGCTTTCAACTATCATGGATGGCTTTAGCGGGCAGGACTTTATTAGCTGCTGTTGTTCTTTTTTTGATAAATCATCGCACTCACAAATCCAAGCACTAAGTCCTGATATGTTGGCAGTACTTATTTTGTAGTCTTTCATAGGATTTATACTGAAAAAAATACCTGCTCAATCTTCGTTAAGTTTTTTAAGTTGTTGTTGTTCTTTTTCTAGCTCAACAACTAGATGTTGTCTTCTTTGTCAGCTGTCATCAAATGTTTTTATCCTACATTTATCAAAATTAGGATATATGTCTTGTATTTTCATTTTTTGTTTTTTACCAATTAAAATCTCAGTTTGCTATCTTATCTGATACTTTTTTCTGAAGAGATTTTTTTGTTTCTCTTCGTTGTTCTACTCAGTATAGTCTTTTAAACTCTTGTGCATAATCTGGTCATTTCCCCGCTTCATCTAAATTGGCAAGTCTCCAATATTCGGAAATATAAAACTCCTCATCTCTAACAACATCAGGCTCATCGTGCCAGCATTCTCAGTTCAACCAAGTGGTAGGATGTTTTATAAATTTTTTGTTTTCTCATTTTTTTTCTAGTGCATATTGTTTAGCTCATTCAATAGCTTTTAGTTTATTGTTTTTATCTAGTGTCATAAAAATAATTTTAGCCTTCTGTTTAGTTTTTTTATTAGGATAGTTATCCCAAAACTTTTCAAACAATAGTTCATTCTCTTGAATAGAATTTTTTGCAGTCTTATTATTCTTATTATTATTCTTATTATTATTCTTATATATATTGGGTTCACTTTCTGCACCATTAAGTAGTTCACTTTCTGCACCATTAAGTAGTTCACTTTCTGCACTACCATATTTTGCACTACCATATTTTGCACTACCATATTTTGCACTATTATTTGCAGTGTATAAACTTCAAGTGTTGTTTTCTTCTTTTTCTATTAGTCATTTATTAAGTAATTTTTTAATCAGTCAAATAGCTGTATTTCTTGAAACTCATAATGCTTTTTGAATGTATGTAATACTTCATCTATATTTACTTTTTCAGTCTTGAGAAAATCAATATATGATAGCATATAATATAAGTTCATTTCATTGTAGTTTCAATTTATTTATCATCCATCATTGGATATTTATAAAGTTTTCATCTTTCATAATAGTTTATTTAACTTATAAAAAAAGCACCCTATACATAGGTGCCATCCAAGACCTTGTATAAGATGCTTTTTGTCGTAGGAACCAAAGACAAAGTCCTCACCCTCATTCCGTGAAAAGTTTAAA
>SKIU01000044.1 GCA_007116275.1 candidate division SR1 bacterium
AACCTACGCGCTCCATAATACACCCCCAACATCAAAATCATCCCAATCAAAACAAACCCCAATCCATACAACAATGCCTCATTATCCGGCCACCATACATTCTGCTGTATGAGTGGCTTTTCTATACCATCACGATCGACATAGGTAGACACCGTTTCTTTCCACGGCCATAAAGTTTGCAATGCCCCTAACATAAATCCCATCAACGTCACAACCATTTGATCATGATAATGTTCTTTTACTCGCCATAAAATTCTCGAAAAAATCAATAGTCATAAAATAATTCACAGACAAAAAACAAACAATGGAAGATAAGGGATATCTCCAAAAGAAAACGAACGTACTCAATCAACACTATCAACAACTAACCCCAACACTTCACTGTATTTTCCCATAATAAGCAACAAATAAGAACCACTAATTCCTGGCAACAACATCGCCACAATAGCAATAGCTCATGCTACAAAAAGTGACCATAAACCATCTCCCAAAGATAGAACAGGTAATGAAGTAATAAGATAACCAATTAATCACCCTCCCAGAACCCAAAGGATATATATCCATTTTCTATGACGTATCATATGCCATAAAACGACAACCGATGCCAGTATAAGTCCAGCAAAAAAAGCCCATACAAAAGATGGATACACGTCAAGAAGGTAAGTTATCAATGTAGCCAACGTTCCTATAGCAACAACAATACCCAAAAATAACGACAACAAAAATCAACCATGTATTGCATTCCAAGCAGACCTAAATTGCCCCTTACTCAATAAATACAATGTATCCATATTGAAGCCATGCAAAGCATCCAATAATTCGTCATAAATACCAGTAATAAAAGCAATAGTGCCACCAGAAACACCTGGAACCACATCACAAGCACCCATCAATACTCATCTTATCCATACAGCAAAATATTTCATCAACCCAATAGACAAATAAAAAACTACAAAGAAATAATATCAATATACGCCACCTCTGCATCAAAGGACACAGGCATATTTCGATATTTAACTAAAACAGACTGCCAAATTTCTAGATAATTAGCCACCTCATCTGGTTCAAGACTTGTTACAAATGCAACTGATATTAAGATAGATGTATCATTCTCATTAACAGAAACTCCTTCTAAACGACTATCAGAAAACAATATAGGAAAATGTTCTCTAATAGTGACTTCTTTATCTGAAATGGGCTTCACAGTATCTCTAACATATGCACCAGCAACATAAACAATCTGGACATCTAGTTCAACTGATTGACGCAAGACTAAAAACAAACGCCTACTTAGATCTGTTCTATTTTCTGAGGTAAAACGAACACCCTCAGGAGATTGTAAAAACAAGTTAACACGAACTGTTCACTGACGATCCTCATATGATACGTCAGCAATAGTCATTTGTGGATGAATAGTCTGTATATATTCACGAGATATATTTCTAACCGTCTGTGTTGTACGAAAATCTTGTGCAATAGCATGCATACTCGTCCACAATGGAATCGCAACAAGCACAACAGTAAGAACAATCATACCAAACCTTGAAAAACTCAAACTTTGACTTTTTTTATCAGTAGGAAAAAACCCAAACATGTATAAAATCAACATCCCAACTAAAACCAAGGCTACTAAGTTTGCTAAGAACAGAAGAATACTTCATTCCGCCACATCTCGACGAAAAAATGCCAATCAAATACCCACTACAGATAGTGGAGGCAATAATGCTGCAGCCATCGCAACACCAGCAAGTGTGTCAGAAAGACGAGTATATCATAATGCTAACATCGCAACGATTCATCATGCTAAAGCAATAAACAAATCTATAAAAGTTGGTGATGTTCTCGCTATTACTTGTGAAGTAAGTGAAGAAAATGGAACAATCCAAGTAACCAATGATGCAACAATAACAGTTATTACAACACTAAGAACAAGATTATTTAAAGATCTAACATACATCATCTTATGCCCACTATTAACTGCAAAAGCAAAAGATTGTATAGGTTGTAATATAGGAGAAATAAGCATTGCACCTATAACTACTGCTGATGAGTTAATAAGCAAACCAAGCGTTGCAATAATTGCAGATAATATTAATTGCAACCAATAAAGAGTATCAGCATATGAATAATCAACCATCTTCTCAGCAACTTCAGCTTTTTTTTCATCAGAAAGATTAAGAATAGCAATTTTACGCCAAAACTTTTGCCAAGAACTAAGATGCTCTTCTTGATCTAGATTATTTTTTTTATCTAAATCATTATCAGTTGTAGCCATACGCACATGCGGAATAAAAGACATATAACACAAATCCTTATACAGATAAGCAAGATGCTATCAAGAGATGATATCGGATTGTAAAAAACACTAAAAAAAATATACTACGAGAATAAGAAATAATAATACACTAAGGTATATAATCAAAAAAAAACATATCGCAATAACATTAAAATACCAACCTCTAAATTCTTTACTTAAAATATTGTATTATATGATTCTTGGACTAGCACCCATGGACGGTATTACCGACCTACCCTATCGTACTATTGTAAAAAAAATATTTGATACATACAACACTGACCATGAACTTCGATTGTGGACAGAGTTTATGAACACTGATGGCTATATGACACATCCAGCCAAACTTATCAAACATCTCATCCACCACGAACAAGAGATACCATTGTTTGCACAAATTTATGGATGAAATCCCGACACATTGATAAAAACTGCGCAAGATATTGAACAAAAGTACCCATCGTTTGCAGGTGTAGAACTCAACATTGGATGTCCTTCCCCCAAAGTTATGGCATGTGG
>SKIU01000084.1 GCA_007116275.1 candidate division SR1 bacterium
TAACAAGAATGTCGAGAAATGATCATTCAGATGTACAATTGAAGCCTAGTGATGTTGTAATGCTATCTTCTTCAACTATTCCTGGAAATGAGAGACAGATGCATCGTATGATGGATAATTTGACTATGTTGGGGGTAAACTTAATTGCTACTACTGATATGGATATTCATGCATCTGGTCATGGTGGAGAAGAGGATCATAAGCTTATGTTGGCGTTAACTAAACCACAATTTTTCATGCCATACTACATCGAAGCAACAATGAGATATGCATACAAAAAAGTTGCGATGGATATGGGTATGCCAGAAGATAGAATCCTTATGCCGCATGAAAATGGTGCTATTATCGAAATGTATGATGATGTGGTTATGCTCTCTGATGAGAAATTGAAGTTAGATACTATCTTGGTTGATGGAAAAGGAAAATGACATCTTTCTGGAGAATATGTTGTGAAAGCTCGTCATATCATGGCACAAAATGGTATAGTTTCTTTTATTATCAAAGTAGATACGCAGACTAAGCAGCTTGTAGGTAACGTACAAATAGAATCAAGATGATTTGTGTATTCATCAGAGGTAAAAAATATTCATACACAGATTGTTGATTTTGTTAGATCTAAATACAATCAAAATGCCAAAAGACGTATGGATGTGAGAAGTAACCTTAGACTAATTAAAGATGATTTGTGATCGTTTATTAACAAAGTCATCGGAAGAACTCCAATGATTGTTCCTATGTTTGTATACATCAATAGAGATGCGAAAGATGATGTATCTGAAGAAGATGCAATCGTTGGTATGACTTTGGAAGAACAAGGAGGAGGGAATTAATTATTAATGATGAATTGTGAATTGTAAATTACTCCATGGTGAAAGCTGTGGAGTTTTTGTAATAGATGTTTTTTATTGCTTTTTGTATTCTGTTTAGTAGTTTTAGAAGTGTTGTGTTTATTTTATGATATGCGTTTGTATGTATCGTCGTGAAAAGAAAAAGATAAAGGTCGGGTGGGTTATTGTGTTTTTGTTTTTATCCATTGTTTTTTGGTTTTTAGCTCGTACTATTTTTGGTTCATTCTGAGTATATACTGATGTTACAGTTAGGTCTGGTGATACGTTTTCTATTTTTTATAGCGGTTTATCTAATCTGCAAATTAACCGCATCAAGTGGTATATAAGAAATAATGATATTGATACCGCTCGTTTGGAAGTAGGTGGCTATAGTTTTAGTGGACAATATACTCCTGCGTCATTTGTGGCTCATGTTCTGGATGGGTCAGAAAAAAATTTTAGTCGTGTGACTGTATTAGAAGGTTGGTCGATTTATGATATTGATAACTATTTGACTAAGGAATGATTGATCCAAGAAGGTAATTATATTTCTTATGTTACTCAAACAACTACTATTCAACCTTTGCGTGAACAGTATGACTTTTTGCGTGAAGCAGGGTCTATCAGTTCTTTGGAATGATTTCTTTATCCTGATACGTATTTTTTGGATCAAGATGCAGATGTTGTTTCTGCTCTAGTTCGTGTTCAATTGGATACATTTAACCAAAGAGTTCGACAAATTATACAGGATGATCTATGATTTTTTTACCGTCGTTTGGCACAAGATTTTCCAAATGTAACTATGGATTGGTATGATATTATGACGCTGGCTTCTGTTGTTCAGAAAGAAGAAAGAATAACCTCTAACCAACCAACTATTGCTGGGATATTTCTTCGTCGTATGCAATTGGGTATGAGAATAGACGCCGATATTACACTTTGTTATTGACTTAAACAACCATATAGTGTTTGTACTCCTAGCTATATTGCTCGTTATGTTTCTGATAGATCTAATATATATAATACAAGACAGAGAATGGGACTTCCTCCTAGTATTATAGCAAATGTTCCAGTTTCTGCCATTATGTCAGTTCTTGATTATGAACTATCTAATTATCTATATTATCTTCATGATCCTCGTGGACGTATTCATTATGGTTCGACTTTAGATGAACACAATCGCAATAAACAACAATATCTACGTTAATTTGTTTTTGTTATCTCATTTTGTATGTTGATGGTTTATTATATCAGGGTTTTAGCATATTTTTGGTTGCTTTTTGTTGTTGACTTAGTATATCTTAGTTGTATTTTGTTTTCTGCCTGTGTATGATGAGTAAATCTAGGTTATATACGACAGTGATAGCGTTGTTGGGTGGAATGATTTTTGCGTATGCTCTTGTGCAAATACAGCATAATCAGTCTTTTTTGCTGGGTGATATTATGCGTTTGACTTTGCCACAGTGATTTACTGGTGTCTATTATTCTCTTGATGAAGATTTTTTACAAGTAGGATATGTATGACTTACTCTATGAAAACCACTACTCGTAGAAGTTTCTTATAATACCGATCGTGTTGATCTTATTGTAGATCAAATGGAGAGTGATTATGATATATCTATTGTTTCTCATGATGATGGTTTGCTTCGTCTTTCGTTTATTCTTTGAGAAGATACTGATATAGTACAAATTCCCTTTGTTAGTGATGAAGAATACCATATAGTAGTAAGTAGTGCAGTTATTGATGAAAATCAACCATTGGCAATCCAGCGTTTATAATTATTGTATTAGATGAAATATATTTGGTCTTTGTTGTTATCGTTTATATTGTTTGGGTGATCTGTTGTTCTTTGATCAACTATTCCTAGTGGTTTTATTGTAGAGGTGAATCCTAATGTTTTTGATGTTAATGAGGCAGTTGATGTGACTATAAAAGCTATTGATGGAGATGGTAATGTCATCACTGATTATGACTGATTTGTCTTTATTGAACTGTTGACTGATGAATCAAACCTTACGTATGAAGATTTTGTTTTGCCTTGAGATGGATGAGCATGATTAGTATTTTTTGAAGAGGCTGATTTATGAGAGATAACGCTGTCTAAATCATTGATTATTAGAAAGAGTGGGTCTTATACTTTGCGAGTATATGATTTGGATGATGAGTCTGTTGATGGACAAAGAAGCATTGTTGTTTGACAATCACAAGATAACGATATTTTACCTATATCTCTTATTGCACCAACCCCCTGATCTATAGAGACAGTTAGTTCTATTACTGTTTTGGCAGATGCAGTTGATTTGGGGAATTCTCCGTATCAAATATTAGTTAATGGTGTAATAGTAGATACATGAACTACAAGTGCACAGTGATCTATCAATACTGTTATTACTGATATGACAGAGGGTGAGAACTCCCTACAAATCAAAGTAATTGATCTTAATGATATTGTTTTGTGAGAATCTGAAAGTATTACTTTCAGCTATCAACCTAATACTGATGAATTTTTTAATGGTATCCAAATATTACCATCTACACAAGCAAAACAATGAGATAAACTTGTATTCAATGTATCTACTAGCGATGCTGTTTCGAGTGCTGAATTGATTTTGTGATCAGAAGATTGAATCCCTATGGATATGGATAGTATTGGTACTTATTTGGCACAGGTTCTGATGGAAGATCCATGAAATGTTGATGTTTCGATCCGTCTTAATGCGGGCTGAAATATGAAACTTTATCAGGATGTTGCTACTCTTGAGATAGAAGAAAATATAGCTATTGGATTGGTAAAGTTTTATACACAAGCTGTTGATAAAAGTTCATTGATGATGATGTGGCAAGTGCTTGGTCAGTCACCAAAATTTCTTGTGAACTATGGTGTTAATCAAAATAATCTTGATCAAGAAATTATTGTTGATACTAATGAAATAGAGATAGCAAATATAAACCCTGCTGAGGTTTATTATTTTCAAATAACGCCTCTTGATAATGATGAAAATATTATTGGTACTCCTTCAGATGTCAAAGAAATAGACCCCTCTTCATTACAAGCTCAAGTTACATGCTTAGTTGATGGTATTGTTCTACGTACAGAGGAAATTGATAATAGTTATTATTTTGTTTGGGATGCAGTTGAGAATGCTGAGAAGTATTTTATTTATAGATCTGATAATGTAACTAGTATTATATCTGAAATGCAAAAGGTTGCTGAGACGACACAAACAAGGTTTGAATATCCATTTAATGCAGATGCGCTCAATGAGGAATTTGCTTATTATGCTGTCGTTGCTGTTTGTGCAAATGGAAAGGAAATATTAATCGATGAGGTCAAAGAAGTGCAAGTTTGACCTTATGATACTTTATTGATTGCTATTGTCGCATCAGTCTTGTTTTATAGTGTTTGGTCTTTGTATCGTCGTAGTATTTAATATATTTGCTGTTTGATTATATGAAAAAATATCCTAAAAAATATTATGCAAAATCTCATACTGATGCGTCTTTTGTCGGTAAGGCTTCTGTTTTGGCTACGAGTTATATTTCTTCATATAAACCTTGTATCAATGATGTTATCAATGCTATAAAAATGCAGGTAAATACCTCATATTTGTCTGATAAAAATACTGTTCACGCTATATTTATTTCTTGTGATCCATTGTTAGCGATTGCGGATGGTGTTGATTCAGTCGATCTTCATGCTATTGCTCATCGTTCGTATCAGGATATACATAGATATTTGTCTGCATTGTGATTGTTTGATTCTCATGCGACACACATAGTTAATCATGATATATCATATCGCTATTTTTTGAAACAAACTATGCAGTCTTTATATGATACGGGAGTACTTGTGTCAGAAAATGTGTCATACTTTTGGGATTATAGTATTGGTTGTAGTGTTGCGGATCAAGATGTAAGTCGAGTACCTCGTCCTCGTACTTTTCATCGTATTAGATGTTTTATCGATAGTAAAAAGAACTCTATTATAGTATTTTTACCTGATATTCATCTTTTATTTGGTATTGTTGCAGTTGCTGTCAATCCTGAAGATAGAAGATATAAGAAGATGGTCGGGAAGGATATTATTATTCCACTTATTAATAAAATAGTTCCTATTGTTGCTGATGAATCTATATCTCCCAATGATTTTAATGGTATTGTTCCTGTGATTCCTGGTCATGATAGGGTAGGACTAGCACTTGCCAAAAGACATCAATTACCGCAAGATATTTTTGCGATAGATTCGTTGGGTGTATTTAGTGATCATGCTGCTATTTATGCTGGAAAACATTATAGTGATTTTTCTAGTAATATTATACAGTACCTTAAAGATATTCATAACTATGATGGATCAGAAAGTATCTCGGTAGATGTTCCGTTTTGTGAAAAAACACAGTCATATCTGGGTTACTTCTTGCGTCCAGGATGGCTGTTTCGTTTAGATGCTCATCAACAAAAGTTGCTTGACTTTATATCGAGTGATTCTTTTTCTCTCTCTGAAGATCAGAAAGATGTCCTGCGTGAGTCGATTTCAGAATATGATGATAGTATTGTGAGTGCATCACATGGGGTTACTGGTATTGGTCTCTTGAGCAATAATATAGATCCTTTTGTCTCTATTGTCTCTTTAGAGAAGTCTTTTGTTCCAGGGGCTCGTGCTTTGGCTGCTGTCATCATAGACATGATTTATGACGGTTTATTAGCTCCTTCATTTTCTGTAGAAGACTGTGTGGATGTATTGTTTGCTGATACTCATGATCTAGGATCTCAATATATTGGATTGTTGCAGACTATATATGCAAAAGATAAAAAAATAGTGAAAGATATAGCTGTTTTATCTGATATATTTGTCTGATTGTGAACATGAGACCCGGCTGTTATGGAACAGTTTGTTGATATGATAGATACTCTTCCTATATTAGATAAGGATACGTATAATTACACACTTTGTCATGATTGTTCTATAGACTCACAGGCAAAACTTTCTTTTGATTTTGTACAGCATATCTCTTCTGTTTATATGCGTCAACAAGGTTTGCGAAATGCTAATAATCGTTTCGTTATGGGAGAAAAAAACCTTCTTTCTTCATTTATTTCTGATTTTGTTGTTTCTGATGTTTTATGACATACTCAAGCTTCTCGGACTATATCTTCACAACACAGCACTACAGCGATAAATAAAAGAAAATCATTTAAGCAGCTGTGTATAGAACCATTACAATATCACTCTTCGGACACTCTGAGACTTGCTCTTGTTCATGGTAATATAGATGATATACAACAGCATGAACTTATTGTCCAAAAAGTATGGAATGTTTGTAGATATGTGTATATGGATGTGATAGCATCAGGTACTATAGCGCATGCTTCAGGTTCTATGCCTATAGATGTAGTACAAAAAGATGCGTATCAACTTACTCCTTTTGATCAATGGATTTTGTATGCATTTATGGAAATGTACCAAAAATTGCACGATCTTGATGATGTGGTTTTCCCGTTGGAGAATAGGATACAATTGATACAGCAATGTATTGTTGATGATTTTGCTATAAAGTATATAGAGGTTGTGAAACAGAGAAAAGGACCCATATCTCATTGGGTTATGCTATTGTGTGTACACATGATTTGTGATCTTATGGAACCTGTCTTTCCTGGTATGATTCAACAGATTAGAAACCTTTTTGCTGATGTAATTTCAGGTCCATGTTTCATACAAGATATACGCATACCTTCAAAAAACTATAAGATACACTTATTAATGTTGATTGTTGGATCTTTGAGGAAGATGAAGTCTAAGCTTGTTATCAAAAACCATGAATTAGTATCTATCTGCGTTCAATGATCTACTGATATTGTTCAGTTTATTAAAGATAATCGTTCATTGTTGGATGCTATTGTTCGTATTCATGATATTGATTTTATTACCTTAGATCAGGATATATCTTCTGATTATTTGCAGGATCATGTTGTTGATATTGCTCTGTGATTGAAGCTTTATACACCTGCTTTACCTGATATTGATAGGTTATATATTATTTTGAAAGAAAAGAATGAATATCTACAGCATTTGAGAGCACTTGTTTCAGCTTCTCAGAATCCAGATAAGGTATTGAAAATAGACAAACTTAAGAAGGAAATAGGTGAGCTAGAGTATAAAATTATGAAAGAAAAACAGAAATGATAGTGATATACATTACAAAAAATCCCCAGACATTGGGGATTTTTTTGTTTTTTACTTTTATTTGTCTATTATTTTTTATTCGTTTGCTATTAATATTTGTAGTTCTTCTTCAAATTTTTCTAATGGGAACGCTCATGGTATAGCAACAAACCTTCCAGTTTCTGTATCTATGATTACATTTCCTGGTGTTCCTCTTACGCCAAATAACGATTGTCATTCTGCCATTTGTGCTTTAACTTTTTCTGTATATTTTCCACTATCAAGACAGCTTATAAAATCGCTTTGATTTATTCCTAATCACGTAGCAACTTGTATTATTCCATCTCTTGTGACATTATCTAATGTAAATATAGCAGCTTTCATATCATAAAAACTTTCTGCACCTTGTAATTCGGCTGCACATTCAGTAGCTTCACTAGCTATTTGTGCATTTGGGTGGTTTTGTAATGGAAAGTGTCTAAGCATATAGTTTACCGTATCAGGATTAGTGTCAATAAGTGCTTGTATTGTTCCATTATCATGATGCCTTTTACAGAAAGGACATTCAAAATCAGAATATTCTAATACTGTATATCTTGCTTCTGTATTTCCTTGGATATATCCATCAGCAAGGATATTGTTTATCGCTTCTACTGATACACTATTTTGTCCTTGTGTAGGTTCTTGTGCTTGTGGTGGTTGATTATTGTTTGTTCAAGCCTCAGAACCTGCCATTTGTTCAAGAAGCATTGGAATACTCTCATTTTGTTGTTGTTTGTATTGATCAGATTTATAAAAATCCATAATTGCAGCGAAGTTTTCTGCTCATCAAGCTCTGAGCTTTTCAAGTTTTATTGCTCCATCTGTTTTTAATAATCATGCAAGAGCAACAATCAAATTGAGAACTAATAAGATTATAATAAGTGAGTGTATTTGGCTATTGTTATTTTTTTTCATCAACATGGTTTATTAGTATAAATAAATACTTATTCAGGTATTACTTCAATATTTTCTGGTAGTACTGTAGGTTGTGCTTGTTCTTGTCACATGCCTTGTAGTGCTTGTAGTGTTTGTTCTATTTGAAATCTTTGTTGTTGTTTGAAGTTATCTAATTCGTAGATCTGCTGTATGAGTTCATAATTTTCCATACCTCATACTCTTTGTGCTTCCATGTCAGTTAACGCTTTGTTTACTGTGTAGTTACTCACAAGAAACAACAATAACACCGTGTTTGCTATCAAAAGTAATATTGTTCGTGTGTTTGTTGAACTTCGGCAACTTGTACAACTTGCTGTGTTTGCTACTTGTGTAGTAGTAGTTGTTGCTGCTGTAGTCTTTTTGGCTGCAGTTGTTTTTTTCGCAGTAGGTTTTCTTCTTGTAGTAGTTTTCTTCGTAGTTTTTTTTACTGGCATGTTTAATTGGTTGTATAAAAAGTAAAAGATGTACCTTCAAAATAGCTATATTTCATTTTAAAGCAAGTAGAATATGGTTTTTGTTTTATCTTTGGCTTGACATAGATATAGTATCACGTTTTTGTTATTGTGTTTTTGGGTATTTGCTATGATATCATATGTATAGTCATCGAGGGATGAAAAATAGATAATTGACCATACTATCTTCAAAAACATGGAGAAATAGGCCCATGATCAGTAGTACATACAATCATATTAGATATGGTTTGCCTATGGTATCAGTATGTTTTTTGTATATATATATGAGGCTTATACATGTTAATGTTAAGAAAATAAACCCTATGATACCTATGTCGATAGCGATTTGTGCATAGTAATTTTCTGGTAGTATATTCCCTTGATGATGAATCGCCGGTCATGCCGTTCATAATCCATATCATAGTGGTTGTTCTATGATGTACTGTAAGCTATGGGTTTTCTGCGTTATGTGCTCTCGTGTCGATCATCATTTGAATATACTGAGTCATGCGATGAGTGCTATTGTCGATAGTATAATTGTTATCAATATTTTTTTGTTTTGTCTGATCGTGTTTCGGTATAATAAGGTTGCTCCCAACACTGATCCAATCAATGCAGTTCTTGATAATGTTAATGTTATACTTGTTATCGTTAGTATTATTATGATTATTCGTCCAAGTTTATGATTTTTGGCTTTTTGTTTGTGATAGTGTGCTAATATGAGAGGGAAGAATGCAGCTAAGAAATAGCCATAATTATTGGGTCATGCAAATAGTCACTGCAGTCTTGGCTCTCCTCATGGTCCTGTGCGATAATAGATAGGTGGTTCTTGTCCGAAGATGAAGTCTCCGATAGCTCCGTATCCTATTTGCATAAAGAAATCTGGTCGTATATACTTCAGCATCTGTCGTATGAGTCATCATATGATGATGCTTGCGATTATCTTGGGTATTAGATTTATGTACTTATGAACAGAATCTTTTCTGCGTGTATATCCTATAAATGCCGCAGAAAACAAAATTCGCAGGAACATAAATCCATATTTGATTCCCACAGCGATGCTATATAAACTCGAATCTGCTCGCAGTGATACAAGCATACTGATGATTCATGTTATCGATGCTATGCCAAGTGGATACTTTCGTTTTTTTACAAACGGTATGATTTGTTTGTGATGATAGCTAAGTGCAATAATAAAAATAACGGCTCGTCAGATATCTCTGATAAGTGCTATGGTCTGTATCTGATCATATCATCGTTGGTGTAAGAGTATTACACTGAGTATATGATATATGACCATGATGATATAAAATATTCCTATTGTATATATCATAAGGGGAGGGTAGTGTAAATTATGCAATATATGTTGTTATGATATATTTTCTATAGTGGTTTGCTTTGTAATTACAACAAAATAAAAAAGACTCCCCAAGGAGTCTTAGTTATTTTTGGTCATTATTTCTTTCGGCCAGGTAGGCTATTGAGGTAATCTACATATGCTTGTTTGTTGTCTTCAAGACTTGGTGCTATGTTATTTAGCGTTCCTCCCCATCATGCAGCGACTGCTTCTGTATCGAATTTGTCTTTAATGAATTGTCGTGGTTTTTTTCGTCATTCGACATTGGTTAAGGAACTTTTTTGGAATTCAATATCTCTTCCTGGTCATGATATGTTGAACGGCTTATCTGTGTCTGATTCTCATTGGAATAGATCTTGTAGTCTGTTGGTCAGATTTGCTGCTTTGAGTGTTTGGTACGTAGTGTAGAGTGGTATGTTTCCTAGTTGGTTTTTGGTGAGATCTATCGGTGTTTCTTTGTCATATGTTTTAAGGTGGAGTTTCCCGCTTTTTTCGATGAATTCAAAATTTCCTAAATAGTTTGTTTTTTCACGCAGTTCTTTGTATACTTTTAGACTGGCAGCATATAATTCATTTTTCTGATTATCATCAAGTAAGGTTATACTATCAATATTGTTCTTGATGGCATCGTTATCTTCTA
>SKIU01000006.1 GCA_007116275.1 candidate division SR1 bacterium
TGTATGGACAAGATTTTGTTTATAGTGGAGAGCTTATTCGTTATGCGGGGGTGTTTGTGGTATTAAACATCCTACTTGCTATAAACTTCAGTGTCATGGCTGGTATGGGAAAAGTGAGAGAAAGAGTGCAAATCTTAGCTTGGGCTTTGTTGGTGAATGTGTTGGGAAATTTACTCTTTATGCTTGGATTAGGGCGATGATTGCCTGGAGCCATCCTTGCAACGATTTTGGGATGGATGGTGATGACGTATCTGACTGCTCGTTTGGTCAGGAAGGCCTATACTTTCAGTCGAGATATATGGTTTATGTTGCGTAATCTTATTGTTATTGTAATACTATGACTCGCTGTATGGTATGGACAAAGATGGTTTGATTGGTCGGCTGACACTGCATGGCTAGTGCGTGTGGGATATCTAGCAATGCTGGTGGGGATATATGGTTGTATTTTGTTGGGGATTAATTATAGAAGTATTGTGTATCTATGGAAAGAGGTAGAAATTATTAAAAAAAATATTAATAAAACATCATTAAATTAGACTTAACTTATAGACTTTCTAGTAACATAAAAATCCTAGAACAGGTCTCATTTATATCTCTATTTTTTATTTGTGTACACTTAATGTCCTCATCTTGTAAATATTTTTTTATCGAGAGATAATAATCTTTTATTTCTTGCTTTGTTCTTTTTTTTTCTACTTAAAATAATATCTGGATCTTCATAGAGTAAAACCATATGATCTGTTCATACAAAAAAATACTTGTAGGGAAAAGACAAAACCTTAGGAACTATCGTTCCGTATTTTTCTATTGCTTCATATCTTGTATGACGGTCTAATACTATATGATAACCAAGTATTTTAAAATAAAGTATTTTTACCATCTCAATTAGATTTTCTATATATCTTAAACAAAATTTCAGAAATTTTAGCAAACTAGACTTTGGTTGATATATTGTATAGTAGTTTCAAAAAAGACTTTTTTTATTGCCATATCAGAGATAGAAATATTTACATTTACCTAACAATACAAGAGTTTATGCTATGGTTGTTTTTCACACTCAATCTGTACCTAAAAGAACAATAATCTTTCATCTATTAATATTTTTATATATATTATATATATAAACATAGAGGACACTGATAATATACCTAGTTTTGATGTATCTAAATAAAGTATATATATTTCTATCTAGATAGTTATTTATAATGCTTATATTTAAATTCTTACGAAAAGGTATAGATGTTATTGTGTGTAGATAAAAATTATTGTTGGATATATCTTCTTTGTTTTCATCAAAAAAATTCTTATATTTTTTTCATTTTCTAAACGCCATTATATACCTTATTGTTGACATCGCAATATTTAATTTTTGGGGATTTTTAAGATATCTTTGTAAAAACTTTTGTTTAAATTGTATTCAAGGGAAAAGATCAAATACATATTTAAATCCGATTGTAATGTCAACAAAGTAAATAAATCAATTTTCTTGATCAAAATACTTGAAATGTATATAATCATTATCCGCCTTTACTATAGAAAATCCTTCGCCTGATAAATAACCTTGAACTATCGAAATATATTTTTTACTGCAAAACAAATCAATATCTCATCATCAAGGAAAATCATTAGATGAGCCTCTCAGGTGAATACATCAGATATCAACTAAATCCTTAACAATTAAATCAAATCGACTCATCTTAAATTAAATGATAAATACATTACTAAACTATATCATCTACAGACTTTGCAACTTTGTTATATGTTTTTTCTATTGATTTTGAAGCATCTATATACCTATACTTTACTCAAAAAACAATACAATATATTTTTGCTATATGTTTGGCTAAATACGCATTTTTACTATAGAGTTTTTTCTTTTTTTCTTCACTCAATGTATCAAAGTAAGTTGCCCCTCTATTTTTAGATCTCGCCATTGCCAATTCTATATTCACATTCAAAAATACTGGATAAATGCAGGGAAGGAAACTTAAATATTTTTTTAACAAACTGTCTTTGATCGAAAAATCTCCCTGCATCATAACCCGATACAAACAATGTAGGTAAAATTCATCTGTTATTATTATATTATAATGCTTTATTTTATCTAATATATATAGCCTATATGATAAAGCATTAAAAGCAATCATTTTTCTATTTTTTGATTTCACAGCTAAATAGAAAAAATATATATTTTCCAGTGGATACTTACATATGGATAAAATCCTTCACATAATTTTTACAAACACATTCTTTTTTGTGTATAAACAATCATGAGTAGATTGATCCAGAATAAAAATATTTTTATTATGTTTGTATTTTATTTTAATTTCTTCCAAAATTGTAGATTTTCAAGCTCATTGAATTCCAACTAATTCGATTATTTTTGTGCGATTTCTCATTATTTTATGATCACAATAAAGACCTAAATAAATCAATCCAATTTGATACGATTAGATTTGGATTAAATTTCTGTATATTGATTTTTGACTTTTCCATATAAAGTCTATAATATTGTTTATCATCTATAAGACGCTCTAATGTAGAAACAAAATCTTGATCATCTTTGGCAATAAAATCATCATCGTATAATTCATAAAATAATGTATAATTGTTGAGTATTACGGGAATTCAAAAGCTCATCGCCTCAATAATTGCCATACCAAATGTTTCTTGAAATGTGGAATACAAAAAGATATCGGTCTTTTTCAAAAGATCTAACACCTCTTTACGATTTATATTTCATAAGAAAA
>SKIU01000055.1 GCA_007116275.1 candidate division SR1 bacterium
AATTTCAGAATCTATTTCACTCCCCTTCCTGGGGTTCTTTTCACCTTTCCCTCACGGTACTATACGCTATCGGTGTAGAAAAATATTTAGCCTTACCCAGTGGTCTGGGCAGATTCACGCCAGATTTCTCGTGTCTGACGCTACTCAGGAATTATACAAGAGTTACCTTATTTTCACATACTGGGCTTTAACCATCTATGGCATAGCTTTTCAACTATCTTCTGTTAATAAAGTAATTTATGACTCTTTATATATGTGTTAGCATATATAGTATAATCCTACAACACCTTATATAGCAACGACTAACATCTTACACTATATAGGTTTGGGCTATTCCCCGTCCGCTCGTCGCTACTAAGGGAATCTCATTACGATTTCTATTCCTTGCGGTACTAAGATATTTCAATTCCCGCAGTATTGGTCTTTATGACATCCTGATATACAAGATAGGTTACCCCATTCGGATATCCACGGCTATAGAGGGTATTGGCACCTTACCGTGGCTTTTCGCAGCCAATCACGTCCTTCATCCTTTTTCTACCCAAGGCATCCATTTGTAGCTCTTAAAAAGATTACTTATTTTTGTCAATGCAATATATTTCGCTGTTAATTACCATGTTTTTCCCGAAAGAAAAGTTACCTTCTTCATAAGGTAACAGGTCCTACTATAGTAATTTGATTTACCATTTCAAGGCTTTTTTGCACTTTTTTAGACTTTTTTTCATGAAGAGAGACCACAGCACATCTGCGATATTTCCAAGTATGTGAAGAAGAAAAATCAATGCTAAACAGACATCAAGAAAAAAACAAAACAACAAACACAAATAAGAACTAGCAAAACCAACCAGTAACCAATACAAAAGCTCATAAAATCACAAAATGTCTATTATAATAATGTACGCAAAAATTGAAAAATTTTGACCATCGCTAGACTATCCTGTCAACAATATATAAGAAGATCTTTTAATACCTCTTCTTTTTTTGTTTTATCATGTATTGTACCAGCGAGGATATGATGTAATTTTTTCATCGCATCACCACCATTACCTATCGTCAGTCAATCATAACTCATCTCTGGAACAAGCACTGGTAACACTTTCTTAATAGAAGATGATCATTGGAATGCGATATCAAAATAATCTCTATGCGCAAACACATCCATAAGATCAAAGGTATTATCATTGATAGCCAAAAAATCATCAGCCAAGTCGGGAAAAATCTCAGCAATCTCTTTGTTTCTGGAGTTTTCAAATCATTTGTACCAGACGACAAAAGATGAACGATTGATATCATCCCCGATATCCGTGAGCATGGATTCTAATAAATCTTTATATGTTCAATGTACAACGACATCAGACTCGACGCTAGCCATATGTTGATGCTCCACAGCAAGCTGCTCACGACCCTGTCAGTCTAGTCACCCCAACACCCCACCATAGTGTTGCATCGTTCCATCTGCATACAATTTGTGTAAGGAATACTGCACAACCACCTGCTGATAGGGATAGGTATTGTCCATAAAAGGGATCGGTGTACTCACCGACTCATAATCATAGAAACAGATAGGGTAAGACAGTGATGAAAATTTCTCCTGGATATTGGCAGGAGTGATATGGGGTTTTCCATCTCACACACAAGCACAGTAGAGTTCAATAAACTCGCCTGCTGATCACATCCCATTCTTTCCATAAAATAGTTCTCTCTGTTCATAACTCAATGATGCAAGATCCGTCACACCCTGTTCATGTAAATCTTGGACCACTGGTGCTTTGCTAAAATGCAACTTGGGTATCGCATAGATCGTCCCAAACGGTTTTTTCATATCACCGTTTACATCCACAGGCGCAAAATATTCCAGATACTTATTCCCTTCGAAAGGGTGAATTGCATTAAATTCGTCTTCAGGCAACACGAGCTCGGTTTGCATGCTACGGACAAAGTCTTGTATATCTGATCATGACAATAATGTATCATCTCTCTCTATTGTTTTTTCTTTTTGGTTTTTTCACTGTAAAACAACAATTTCTGACAGCTTATCCATCTGATCGAGTGTAATCAGTTGTGTATAGTCAAGTAGTCAGTGCTTCACATAGTCTTTGTTCAGATGTGCCATCCAGATACTGTCCAGGATAGGCAATCAGGCATCACCTAAGACATGGTTGATTACATATTTTTGGAAACTTAAATCATGGATAAACTTCTCTTCCAGTTGCCCTATTTTCTTCTTCTCACCATCATCAGTGACGGTTTTCCTCACACCGGATTTCGCTTTAATCTCAATAAGTCTATACTGTCCATTAGGCTGCAAGACCATCACATCAGCTCTCACAAAACAGTCGCCCCATTGGAACGATGGCTGATAAATAATCGGTTTCTGTGCACGGATAGCAGCCAAGGTATTGGCACATAAGGTTTGACGGGAAGCGTATTTCTCGACAAAGTCATCAATACGCTCATCATCGTCATCATCTGCATCAGTAATCGTCGCTTCTTCATGAAAATCAGGGATTAGATTGACTACCTCTCTCCCATCAGTGACACGCAGATATTCCAGTACCGCATCCTCTACCTGTTGTCCAAGCTGGATGATATGTTGTTTGTCTTCTTCAGTCTCTATCTTACGGATCTTATTATATTTTTCTCTATCATGCACCTTCCATCGTGCAAGTTTGGGGAAGTCCATATAGTCAACAAAGAGTGATTTGGTGATGAGCATGAGGAAA
>SKIU01000067.1 GCA_007116275.1 candidate division SR1 bacterium
GATTAGCTAAACCAAAATTAATATGCCAATATGAGATGAGACAGTTCATAAAAAAATATTTTCATGATCATTACTATCGCATCAAACTCAATAACTCTATAGACCAACGATATCTCTAACTCTCATCAAGCTCTTTGAGTTGATCTCTGACCACCGCAGCATCCTCAAAACGCCACTCAGCAATAGCAGTATCAAGTTGTTGTTTAAGGTCCTTCGCTATCATTGCTTTTTCTGCCTTAGTTAGTCTTTTCAGTTTTTTGACTTTTCCTTTCATTATCCTCCCAAAATCTTGATCTAAATTATCATCAGTTTTTACTGATTCAAGATCTTTCACATTAGATGTAGCTTGTTCAGGAGTTATCCCATGTTTTGTATTAAAGTCTTCTTGTATATGACGACGACGATAGGTTTCCCATAGCGCCTTTACCATCGATTCAGTAAAATAATCTGCATACAAAATCACTTCACTATGTGGATTTCTTGCTGCACGACCAATAATTTGCACCAACGATGTCGTCGAACGCAAAAATCATTCCTTATCTGCATCAAGTAGTCCTATCAAGGTCACTTCTGGTAAATCAATACCCTCTCTGAGCAAATTAATACCGACAATAATATCAATAGTCCCGTTTTTCAATTTTTTGATAATTTCCCAACGATCTATCGTTGCTATTTCACTATGTAGGTAAAATGCTTTATATCATTTAGAGACCAAGAAATTCGTAATTTCTTCAGAAGATCTTTTTGTTAATGTTAAGAGGAGTATTCTTCCTTTCTTAGCAATGTGTTCATCCATCTTGGCTAATAGATGTTCAAGAAAAGCAGGCTGATTCGATGGTAATGATGTAGGATCGCGATGAAGAAATTCTTGTATATTTTTGTGCATTTTTTTTACCATACAAACAACAATAAGATAAATATACAACATAGCATAATGAAATATAGTTCACAATCCACAAATAATACAAAAAATAATAATCTCTCTTGCACTATCCACAAAAAAAAATACATAAGAATAAAGAAAAAATACTTTTCATATTGCATCATACTCTATGCGATTCTCAAAAACAAAAAAACTATCACTATATATAATACTCTGTTTTGCATTTTTTTTATTATATCTCATCCCCTCAAACAACTACGCACAGTCATTCGAAAATTTTTCTAGCGAGCTAGAAACAATGGGGATTGATACAGAAGAATTTTCAGAAAGAGAAAATATATCTAGATATGAGCTTACAAGACTACTAAATGCTGTTGAATGTATCGACTGTGTACACGCACCGATTTTTATGATCGATAGATATACCAATCCATTCTGGTCAGATTTTAGACAACAACCGGGAAAAGATTTTTGAGATATTAATTTCCAATGATGATTATACAGATGAAGACAATATTATTACTGTGTCGCATATGTATGAGAAAATAATTATATGAGATGATATCCTGAAGAAACAAGTCCTATTTGTGCAGGACTATTTTGTGGAGCAAGAAATACAAATTATGCAGAATTTATACAAGTAGTGATTAATGTCTTATCAAACTATATCTACCAAAATTACCGTGCCAACTGGTCAGAAATTGCCAATTGGACAAACGAACTAGTGGTAAATAGTTATCCTGATAGGTATCTAGATGATGGAGACAAAGATACTATACAAAACGCTGTACAAGAATGTCCACAATGAGAATGTACCATCCAAGATGCAACTGCCTTCAAAACTTATATCAAATATTGTATGTTCAATCTCGATCAATGTAATATGAGAACATTTGGTCAAATTACACAAGCATACTGGCCTGTTTCTGAACTAAACATACTCTACAACCAAGATATAATTGATGTACAATGGGCAAGAAATATAGATATTTATAGTAATGTAGATGGACAGACAGCATTAGATATTTTCTACAAACTATATACCAATATACAATGTAACTTCGATGATGACTATGATTGTGATGGTATACCAAACGCAGAAGATAATTGTCCATATCATTACAATCCAAGTCAAACAGACACTGACGGTGATGGCGTCGGCGATGTATGTGATGATGACATCGATGGTGATGGAGTAAAAAATCCAATCGGTATTGTGGATGAAACAGGACGTATAAATATCAAACTATTGGAACAAAGCGAAGATAATTGTATCTTTACACCAAACCCCGATCAAACAGATAGCAATAATAACTGAATAGGAGATGTTTGTATAGAAGATAGCCAGTGATTGTGAATGTATATAGCAATAGATAGCATAGGAACACAAGCACCACTGACCACGACAGTCAATGCTATCACAAGAGGGACTATTATAGGAGAAATAGAACGAAACATGGGAGACGGAACGATAAAACAATGACAAGCTATAACACACACCTACACAAATCCCTGACTCTATGTTATAAATGCTTACGCACAATGAATAAATAACAATGCAGTAGCAAAAACAACAATCATTGTCTGACAAGCTACACAACAACAAAGAGCAATACAAATACAAGCAAACAGAATAACAAGCAACACAGCAACTGACATTACATTCTCAGCAAACACTATAGGTGACGTAGAATACATCCAACGAGATTTTTGAAATAATATTCGTATCAATAGATCAGCAGAACAATCGATAACTAGATCATATACACAAGCTGGAAGTTATCCAGTGACTGCAAGAGCATTTAAGGGGAATACACTGCTTGCAACCAGCCGTATAAGTATAGGTATTGGAACAGAACAAGGATGATCACAACTCATAAGTCAAAGATGATTGCGCACAAATAAATGAGAATCTATTATATTACAAACACAGCGAAATCCAAATATACCTATTAGAGAGATAGAACGAGACATGGGAGATGGAACTAAAATACGTAATACAAATACTTCTCTGATCCACAACTACAATATTGCATGACCAAGAGTTATCCAACAAACAATCTATACACAAGACAATAGACAATTTATCAACTATATCACCGTATACATACAAGACCCTGTCTATAGTCAATCATTTGCCAAAAACTTTGTACCAAATACACTCGTAGCTGTTCCTTGAGACACAGTAGAATATTTCAACACAAATATAGGAGATACGCCACCAGAAAGTAATTACATCCAGAGATTTACACCAACAATAAGTACAAGATACAGCAACACTAACCAATCATTATTACACCGTTACAACAACCCTTGAGTATATTTCCCAAGCAACACACAACACATAAATCAGTGTCTTTTTCTTGAATCACAGGCAACGGTCGTTATAGAACAACAAGATATTTGTGTAGATATTATGCGTTCATGAAGAGCAAACCAATACTGTGACATGGATTGAGATGGTATTCCTGATATATGTGATGATGACATCGATGGTGATGGAGTAAAAAATCTTATATGACTAGTGTTATTTGACAATCCAGATTGTAGTATCGATGAAAGAAATATAAATCATGATCTACTCAGAGAGCACATACAATGAATATGTACATTAGATAATTGTCCCTTTACACAAAACCCAAACCAAGAAGACCTTAATCGCAACGGAATAGGAGATATATGTGAAGAAAGTTTATGAAATATAATCAGAGCACAAGCAAACACTACAGAAAACATAAATACCATCAAAGACAGTGATGGTGACGGTATACCCGATAGTGAAGATGCATGTCCCACTATACCATGATGATACAATAGTGTTGATTGATGTCCGGTAATCTGAGCCGAGTTAGCATGTCCTACATACCTAACAGAAAGTATTAATCAAATTGACATACCAAGATGTCCATTGAATACAAGACTGTGTAATGATAATTTATGCCATGAAGACTGCGAAGATTTTGGTGGAGATCGTTTCTGTAATAACGATGGTGTCTGTGACCCACTTGAATCATGTAATTGCCCAGACTGTATGGACAAACAAGATCGATGTCAAAATGGTTTAAAATGTGGAGAAAATAATTGAAATAATGTATGTATAGTTGACCCAACACCTGAACCTCCATACATACCAAGCAATCCAACTCCAAACTGTACAGATCCAACAAGATGTATACAAATATCACCAATCATCCCAACTACATGCAACCAATGTCCATGCCAATTTGCAGATTTTGCAAGTGAGTTTATTATAGGTGATAAAATCAGGGCTCAACTACGAGACGTAAGTTATCAAACACTCTATAGATATTCAAGTCCATATATTATAACGGAATAATAAAAATTATATAAACAAAAAAAAACCACATTACAGTATGCGGTTTTTTATATGAATACAAATCATACATACATCAATTAATCTTCCTTACCTCCAAACAATCATTTCACTGTACTTTGTGCTTTTGAATTTCTTTCTTCAGGAGATTCAACAATATTAATAATCTTATTTTTACTCATATTTTTTGCTTTTTTAATAAGCGAAATAAGTGTCAAAACGAGTCATCCTAACAATAATAACAAAACAACATTATAACCAAAACGAGTGACTTGTATTGAAGTAGTCTCAGTAAATATACCTATCGTATCTCCTATACTCACATATAAAGCAGTAATTAACCACAAGAAACCGAAGTTAAATAAAGATTCATTCTCCTTAAAACCAAAATAGGCAGTTACAAAATTCTTAAACCTAAAACTCATATTCCATGCCAATAAAACAAACAGACTCAATAAGGTAACAATAGTCGTCTTACCAAATGCTCATGACAACAAAAAAACAAGACGATTAGACGCAGCTGGATCAGCTGGACTAATTCTCAAAACAGGTAAAACAAGTATACAAAAAGTTAGAACAAAAAGATACAAAACAAATATTTTTTGCTGTTTTGTATATCTACCTATCTTATGTAGAATTAAAAGAGCATATTTTTTTCGTTTTTGATCTGACTTAATAGACATAATAATAACAAAGATATAAAACCTAGTGCAAATTCTGCATAATATAGTCTAAGACTTCTTCTGCATGTCATTTCACTTTGACGTTGGTTCGTTGATGGATAGTTTTACCTCTATTATCAAGAACAAAGGTTGATCTAATAGTACCGGTATACTTTTTACCATATAAAGACTTCTCCCCAACAGCACCAAACTGATTATGTAATAGCCATTCAGGATCTGATATCAATGGGAATAACAAACCATGTTTATCCATAAATTTACAGTGAGATTGGTGACTATCTTTACTCACTCCTACAACTTGCACATTATGGGAACGAAAATCAGAAAGTAAACGAGAAAAGTCCTTTGCTTCAATAGTACAACCTGATGTGTTATCTCTAGGATAAAAGTACAATATCGTATACGAATATTTTCCTAAAAAATCATCTAAAGACATCGTTTTATCAGATCAATCAGGGAAAGTGACAGATAGATGCATATCCAAAGATTATATTATAAAGAAAAATCACCGTAAGTTCATCATCTATTTTGATATGATCATGATTGAGTAGTATTTGTCTCTCTCACAATTTGAGAAAATTGAAGTATCTTATTAATAATCTCTCAAGACCTTTCAAACACATTTTTAGCTGTATATACTTCATAACCACTAACATTTAGTTGCCTAAATACAACAGGAAATACAGTGAGAAGAAAAATTGTCAAAATAACACCAATAATCATATATCTAATACTATTCCAAGCCGATTTTTTCTTTTCCTCATCTCCATGAGAAAAAATAAACAAAAAAATAGCATGAACAAACGCATACACACATCCACCACATATGACAAGAACAATAAGTGCCAAAACAGTAAGCAACATATCCTCCAATCATAAGAATGTTCACATGCTTGTTTATGCTATAGAATAAAAATATCTCTCCATTATATAGTCTATGCAGCTACCTCTTCCTCTTCTTTTTTAGATTTTCTTGTTCTTTCTCTTACAACGATAAATTTCTTGAAAGCATCATTTTTTGTTTCGTTGTAGATGAGTTTAGCAGCTCTTTCAGATAAAGTAGCACCTTTTGACACTCGAGAAGCAACAGCATCTGCATCTACTTCAAGAGTATGCTCAAGTGGATTATACCATCCCAGGACTTCTTTATATCCAGATTTTACCGCTTTTGTATGCTCAGTAAGAACAATTCTAAAGAACGGTTTCTTACTTCTTCCATGCCTTGATAATCTAATTGTTAACATCTAATTAAACACAAATAATGATAAAAAATTATTTAAGCTTGTCTTTAGAGACATGCAATGTATGTTTTCTTAACCTTGGACAATACTTCATAAGCTTCAGCTTAGGAGTATTAACTTTATTAACCATAGTATGATAGTTAGTTGCACCTGTTTCTGAACAAACCAAGGCAACAACAATTCTACTTCATTTCTTAGCCATTTTTCTACACAAATAATAGATATAAATAACAAATACATTATACAATTATACAGACTTTTTGCAAGCTATTATAGGAATACAACAAGCGTATAAACTATATAATACAAATTGGCTCTGGGTAGACTCGAACCACCGACCTCGTCCTTATGAGAGACGCGCTCTAACCTGCTGAGCTACAGAGCCACAAAAATCGGTGAGGGCGGGATTCGAACCCGCGGTACGATTGCTCGTACGACTCGTTAGCAGTGAGCTCCTTTCGACCACTCAGGCACCTCACCAGTATATTTCGCCCACTCAACACAATAGTGAAACGTATAAAGAAATCAGATTGAAATGCAAGACAAAAACAGTAAGAAATAGAAGAACGGAGAAGAAAATAAGAACAAATTGCCACCTTTAAACATATAACCATAATAGATGTCTAGCAATCCAAGTTTTGGTCCAGAATGATTAGACAATGCTGAAATCAAAAAAGATGTTAATAAAGTAACTGAAGATGCAGTAAAGCGTATACAAGAACAAGGTAAAAAAGCGAAACAAGCACAGCAAGACATTAAGCAAGATAAAAAAACCAATGCATGATTATGACAGTTTTTAACTTTCATCACAAAGTCAATTAAAAACGAAAAATTGATTAACTTATTATATAACACTTTTTTTAAAGTAAAACATCCACAAAACAACATCACTTATCTAAGAAAAAATATTAACACGAAGGTTATTGTCGGTATATTTGTTCCATTTTATACCCAAAAAGCACAGGAATACAAAGTCACACCACTATACGAAAATATACTCACATCAGACAGCACAGAAAACATCCCCAATTTCATGCAATATCTGAAAAAACTTGCAAAAACCTATCATGATAACATCCCTCTAGACAAGGAAGTTTTCACCAAATTTATTACAGAAATTATATTACTATATATATCAGTACATACAGATAAACCAATAAATGAACGCAGACAAATGATCGCATTAGAAGTAGCCAAACATCTCTACGGCCAATAAACATGATGATAATACTTTATCACGATCATACACAATGCTAAGTATCAAAAACCTCACACTCCAATACAAAAACAGTAATATATTAGACAACATATCACATGACTACAAAACCGGAACATCTACCGCCATCATAGGAAATAATGGAGCGGGAAAAACCTGCTTATTGCAAACAGTTATAGGACAAATAAAGCCCACTGCATGACATATCCACAACAATATATGATCAATAAGCTACTGCCCAGACAATATTTCATGATACAAGTACCTCACACCGTACGAACACGCACAGTCCATAAACAAAAATAGTAAAACAATAGCGATATGGATAGAAAGACTCCAATTACAGAAATATCAAAATACAGCCTACCACAAATTATCAAAGGGGAATAAACAAAAAGTAAATTTATTACTAAGCCTTTTATCTAAGGCAGATATGTATATACGAGACGAACCAACCCAACACCTCGATCCAGAAACAAGATATATCATACATGATATCATATACGAGCTAAAGCAACAAAACAAAACCATCATCTACAGCACACATTTTCTTGAAGATATATGAGAGCATACCGATGGTTGTATGATCATAGAACAATGAAAAATACAAACTATATACGACCTATCACAAGACATGGAACATATAACAAAACACTTTAAGCCAAATAAAACATAAAAAAACAAAAAGTCAATCAAATATCTAAAAGAAAGCCATAGTAAAAGCTCTTTTTTTGACAAAGTAGAAAATAATATGTATAATGTATATAGTATTTAATCACTCTAATGAGCTATGGTAAACAATATACAAGTAGGCGAAAAACTTGATACGCCCAGAAACAATGCTAATCTACCACAAGCAAGAAGCTATGAACACTTTAGGGATATCCTTAAAGAAGCTGAAACAGACCCATTGGTACAAAAAAAAATAAATAGTACTGATGATTTTATTGTTAGACCAGATAAAACAGCAGAAGATACATGGACCGTAGAAATATACAATAAAGACTGAGTTAAAACATACTTGTGTTATATTGTCGGCACACATGCAGCAGAAGAGTATGTAAGCAAATATTTTTCCGAAGAAGTATATCTACATCAACAAGAGGTTAAAATACAACTTATAAAAGAGGGATCAGACCGAAAAATAATTACAGGTATTCGCAAGGAAACTTGAGAACTAAAAGACAGACTCATAAACTATCCATTTAACAAAGAATCTGTAAAAAACTTCTTCAAAGATAGTAATGAAAATATTAAAAGACTTGAAGATCAATACAAACATCGCTCCAAAGAAATCAAAAATCAACAAAAAAAGAAACTAAAAACAAGTAAACTAGAAAATGAAATGTTTGGGTTACTAGAATTTGCTATACAAGAATCAGAAGCAAATGTCAAAAGACTTGATGTGCAGCTAAACAACCTCCAAAAAGAATACAACAAATGACTCCTGGATGAACCTACACGAAAAGCAAAAACACAAGAAATGCGTACAGCACTCATGAATCACTTCAACAACCAAAGTGAAATAGGTAGTGTAACAAACAAGGTAGTTAGCACATCTGACAATATATTACCAGATATAGATATCAAACTCCCAATCACGTGATCAAATCATGCAAAAGAAGTACAAAAAGTATATACACGCATGGCAATAGAAAGAATAATAACCAACAACCACACGCTGGAAGCAGATCTGAGAAAAATACAAGGACAACATGGAGAAAAATTATATGAATATCTCAAAAATTCACTTGATACTGGTGTTACAGCTGAAGAATTTAAACCAGTAGCAGACCATCAAGCAGCATTTGATGATATAAAAGCAGCAAATCCAGAGATAGCAAAATACCTAGATAGTATAGTACCAAATGTGATACCACACAAAAAGACGGATAAAAACAAAACACCTAACAAAAAAATTGACAATCCATCAAACAACACAAATGGACAAGAAATATACAACGACCCAAGAAATATAGAAAAATATAAGACAAATAAACCCAAATGACTATTAGATGAAGTAACTTTTTGACCTTTAACAGATTTCATAGACAATAGAGATCGAAATCCTGATCAAAAAAAAGCAGCAAAAACAGTTGCAGGAGTTGTCTCATTAGCAGCAGTTGCTGGAATTGGTATTATGGCAGTAAAGAAAATATGGAAATTGGCATTCTCAAAAGAAAAAATGGATTGAAAAGATCGATGATGGCTGCTATGATGAGCAGGTTTATTTGCAACAACAGCTATTGTTAGTTGATGAAATCCTCTTGATCTAAAGTCACTTGGAAATTCTATATGGGGACTATGATGAGATTCAGAAAATTTAGAGTCAAACAATCCAAATGCATCGCCAGAAACACTTATGACAGACTGAATGAATACGATGAATATGATATTTGGAGGTATGACAGGATCACAAATCAACAGTCTACTTATCAAGGAAGATGGAAAAACAAAAATAGACTACAATAGAGCAAAGACATTTATGGAGGTAAATAAATCTACTATAGCGAATGCAGATAGAAGAATACAAATTATTGAAACACTAGAAAATAGTCCAAATCAAAACATCATCCATTTGTGAATACAGGCCTTATGATTAAGTAAAGAGAAATTAGCAAATAATCCAAACAAAAAATATGATGAATTAGTAGAAAAAGGCTTAACGAAGTTCTTCACTATGGTATATTTCATGGACAAAAATCAATACACAAAATGGAATCCAGATATGACAGATCATATATATGCCTATATGAGATGAGAATCATGACGAACTACAGAAAAATTAGCAAAAGTGTGAGCATTTGAAAGACAAGAAACACTAGAAGATAACGATGCCATCAAGAACAATATTGATAGTATAACCTTACTTGATGATAATCAGAAAAATGAATTATATGCTGCCAGTCTAAAAGTATACAAAGAACTGCGTGAAAAAACAAA
>SKIU01000104.1 GCA_007116275.1 candidate division SR1 bacterium
GTTAAAGTGTAGTAGAAAATTTTCTACGTTTAATCTCGTTTGAAGAAATTTTTGCTTTCTTCTTGGTATACTGGATCGTTTCGGTATGCACTTCCTTCTCATCCTGCTAACGCATATTTTCCTCGGCGTTGTTCATATTCAGGAAGTTTTTGCATATTTTCTAAGTCTATGCCTATATGTTCTTTAAAATATTTCACACACTTGGTGCTTGTGTATATAATTTTATCAAATACTTCTTTACCAATATTTTCTCCAGTGAGATATGGTTTAGTATCTCCGCCACAGAGTACAAACTGTTGGATAATGTGTTCGATAGTACCAATACGATTTATATCTTCAGTGTAATTTAGCTCTGTATTATTTTCTTTGAGTTGTTTATTTATATAATTGGATGCTTGTCGTGCAAGATATTTTGTGTTATGTCTGTAGGAAAGGTAGTTTTGTATAAATACTTTTGTCTTTTTTTTATCTGACATACCTCTATCTATATAACTAGTTGCAATTAAGTTATTGTATTTTTGGGCTCATGGAATATCATAATTTGCACTAACAGTAAATACTATTATCTTTTCTTTTCATCGCAGTACTCATGATCCTATTTCATGTTTATTTCTTCACATACCATTTGGAGCTATTTGACTGTTTGTATTCGTTGGGATAATTAATTCTTGTTCAGGATTTTGTTCATAATATTGAAGCGTTTGGAGCATATTGGGGATGTATGGGTCAAACTTTTTGTAGCCTAGTTTGTCATTGCCAAAATATTCAAGAAAGTTGTGTTTTTCTTGATCTTTCATAACCATCATAGCAACATATTCACTAATATTTGTTCCTATAGGAGATATCGTGCCGTAATTTCATTCCTCTTGCATTATATAATCTACCAATTCTGGGTTAGATATCATATAGGGTCGTAGCAAACCGTTGATATATCCCTCGTCCTGGATGCCATAGAAGGTTTTCAGCATTTGTTTGGTTTCTTCTATATGTTTGTTGAAATAATCTATTTGATCTTTGTTGTAATTGAGTAATAACTCTTTTTCTATTGTTTGTTGTTTTTCTTGGAGAAAAGTGTTTTTTGTATGTTTTTCGTATGCATTATATCACATCGCTATTGTTGTTCATAATCATAATATGAGTGCTAGTCTTGTTCATCGTTTTCATATAAAATTAGATATTTTTTGAGGATCTGTTTTTTCAAATACATCAACAGCTATTCGTTGATCTTTCTGATGTTTTGTACGTTTCCATCCACTTTTTTCTAGTAATGTTGCAACGTGATTGTCAGACATCCTTCTGGATTGAATAATAGGCAACTCTTCACCTTCCTTCCAATAAAATTTTTCTCCATCAATATTGATTGCTGTATCTTTCTTTACTTTTATTTTTACTATTATACTATGTGATTCTTTATTGTATTCTATGATCTGTTCTACTGTATCATGAGAAAATCCTAGGGAAATAAATAACCCTAGTACAAAATTTCCTATATTGTTTTGGCTATCTTTATTCGCATATGGATTTTGTATATCAGCATCTCCATATATCGCTTTGAGCTTATGTATATTATCTTGAGTTTCTTCAAATTCAGGAAAATAACTAACAACTAGTGTACTTTTTCCATCTTTTGTAGGAGGAAGTAAATCGGTGAGATCTATTATTTCACTATCACTTAAGTTTGGTATTGTTTTCCCTATTATGTAAGCTTTTTTTCATTGAGATTCTTTAAATACTCTTGTATTGAATCGATCCC
Source organism: candidate division SR1 bacterium (assembly GCA_007116275.1). Lineage (GTDB taxonomy): Bacteria > Patescibacteriota > Gracilibacteria > Absconditabacterales > Absconditicoccaceae > SKIU01. The sequence continues at coordinate 1,754 of SKIU01000104.1, forward strand.
CTATAGTTCATTCTGTGGATATATTGTATGGTTGGCTGACATTATCAATAACATAGGCTGAGACGTCAACTGGTCTATATAATTGTTTTTTATTCATATAATTAAGTGTTTTTCATCATCATGGTCATAGATCTATTATAGTATCGTATGGCTCTAGTGTTTTTTGTATATTTATTTGTTCCCAAATTTTTTCTTCAGGGATTTCTAATGATTGTTTGTATAGTCAATTTTCTGTAATCTGCATGTACTTTGCTCATCCATTTTCTTTTGTTGTTTGATCTCATCGTTGATATACTGCTGCTTGTAATTTGTTGCTTAATTTTTTTTCACTTAATAATCTCAATAGTTGAATTTTTTCACTATTGTTTAGTTGGTTTTTGTGGTTTGACGTCTGTAGTGTTTGTCTCATTTTGTAACCGTATGAAGTCAAAAATATTCTTCATGCTTGTGTAGAACTGTTTACTTTCTATTAATAATCATGATAATTCATCGTCATGATCCATAGATATAGCAACCTTATTGGGTCAGTAGAGTTGTATTTCTCACTGAATCCCAAATGACAATCAAGGAATATATTTTTTCTCTATAAGATCCTTTTTTGTCACATTGTAATAATACTTACTTTGTTCTTTATTTGCAACTATTACCCTAAATTTTAGTCATTTTTTTATCCTTTCAGGTAAATATTTCTCGTACAATCGTTCTTCTATCGTGTTATTCATGGTCTGGTCTCACAAAAAACTTTCTCCCTCTATTGTTGATGATAATGTATCTAAATATAATTGTTTTAATCATTCTACTCCTTCAAAAAACTGTACTTTGGGTTTGTTTCAACCAAGACTAGCTATAGCGTGGAGTTCGGGGAGTTTTTCTTTGAATTTGTTATATTTCAGTTCTATATTTTTACATAGGTCGTCTGGA
>SKIU01000106.1 GCA_007116275.1 candidate division SR1 bacterium
GCAAGAGAAATATTTTTATCCACAAATACACGTGCACCATATATATTCCTTGGAATATATTTTTCTAAATCAACATCTTCTCTCTCTATAGAAGTTGCAAGTCTATAATTACCTCAAGTTCTTATATAAACAGGTATATCAATATGAGTAACATCATCAATAATATGAGCATAATCCGGACCTAAAGGCACCAAGGTATAGGCATCATCAAAATTATTAGGATTGTACGTAGGAGCATTCACCATTCATTTTACAAAACCATTATTAGGATCATACACAAGAATACTGACTGAGTCAGCTCTCAATGATTCATGAAATGATTTTGCAATAATTTCTATCTCTTGTTGAATTCATGGATCGATCGTTAAGTGTACATCTCAACCATTAGTCATTTCTTCTATTTGAAATTCATTGGCACCTACCTGACCAATCCAAGCTGATGCACGTCCAACAATTTTACCATCCTGTCATTTCAAAAAATTATCATAAAATTGTTCAACACCATAAAATACTTGATTATTTTTATTTACATATCACAAAATATGTGACATAAAATCACCATAAGGATAATATCTTCTAGTATATGGTTCTAGACCCAATCCATGGAATAGAGGTATATTACCCGTTGTACGCTCGCTATAATATTGCCTTCTCAGGTCTCTAACCATTTGAGCAATAATAGGATTAGCATCAACAAGAATCCTAACATACCTATTTTCTTGTGGTAAAAATTGTCTATCAATGTTCGGTAAAGAACGTAAATATCCAAACCTATCAAGTAGATTTTTAAACGCTACACTTTCTCTATCGACATTACGAATTCTATCTGGTTCTATATAAACATAATGACTTCCCAACACAGTAACATAGGGCAAATCAAGTTCTCCTAATGCATCCAAAAAATCTTCATCAGAAAAATATCAAACATAATTTCTTTGTTTAATACCTATTTGAATACGCTGATCAAGCCTAGATTGTATTAACTGATACGCAGTACCAGTAGTAAATCCTGTCAATACTGCATCATATTGTTGTTCATATCCTGTAAGATCAAATGTATTTTGAGTAGAACTAACAATACCACTACCATAATAAAATATATCTGGCTTTTCAGGAAGTAAGCTTGTTTGTGTAAAACGTTCAATATTTTTAACACATCACTCCTGGTCTACAGGCTCCATACCATTAACTTCACAAAGATGATGATAGACCACAGGAGTCAAGAGTTCTATAAAACGCCTTTTATCACCAACAAAAGCTGGATCAACAAACACATTATATAAAGTAATATTTTCAGTAAGTTGAATTGGTTGTCCTGATTTATCAGACACATGAATATGTCATCTTTCTGCAGTAAGGTTAGAACTACTAATGTGCTGACTGCTTAAAATCGCATCATAGTAATCAGATTGCACTATTTGTATATAAAATATTCTTAAGACTAGAATTAAAAAAAGAAATCCAAAAAACAACAACATATAAAACTCTCTACCAAGTCATTTATGTCACCATATTCACATACGGCGAAGGTGATATTCAATAAAATGTACTAAACGTTTTTGCCACTTAATTGCCATATCAAAGAACTATAATAATCACTAAAAAACACTATACACACAAAAAAACATAAACACAATACAATGTATAGTTTATAAAAACATTTGCAACAAGAAAAACCATGAGAAAATATATAATCAAAAACCAATATAACACAATAAACAACAAAAAGATAACATATCACAACACATTTATACAAATATGGCAAGGAGAAAAGAGGTATATATAGTTGCTTTTATGCTTATATTACATATACAGACGATGTATCATTATACATTTTTATCTAACTTATAGACAAAAACATGAAAGCATTAAGTATCAAAACACTTATTATTGGTGCACTTGCAGTATTCTGATTTTGACTAGCGACCGTAAGTACGCCTGTCGCTGCACAAGGTGGTGACTTTACTCAATGACAAAACTATCTAGGATGAATAGATGTAGCATGACAATGATCACTACAATGAGATAGTCTTATAGGATCTATTCAAACATTTATTAACCGAGTTTTAGGTATACTTGGATTGATCGCACTTATTATTCTTCTATATGCAGGTTTCCAAATGGTAACTGCTGCTGGAGATGAAGAAAAGTACAACTCATGATTTAAGATACTCAAACAAGCAGGAATTGGTATAGCATTTATTGCACTTTCTTGGTTAATGGTGAGTATCATATTCTTTCTACTCAACCTGGTTACATAAAAATGTTTAATAGGTAACATAAATGATAGATGAAATTACTAAAAACAGTAATTATAACATTTGTAGCACTTTGTATGTGATCAATAACTCTTGCTCAACGATGAGCTGTAACTGGTGTAACTGGAGTTGTGCTACCATGAACAACAGGAGCTACAACTGCTTGAAGTGACGCACTTGTCGTAACAACAATACAAAGTGCAATAAATCGAGTACTAGGAATACTAGCACTTATTGCATTACTTATACTACTATATGCATGATTCCTTATGCTTACAGCTGCTGGGGAAGATGATAGATACAACAAATGATTTACTATTTTAAAACAAGTTGCCGTATGACTTGCAATGATCGGACTAGCATGGATAATAGTAAGTATGATATTCCGATTGATAAATCTCATAACATAATGTCTTGCATAGCCTATACCATAAAAAAACCTCTACATTACAGTAGAGGTTTTTTTATAAACAACAGACTCCTTACCTTGCATTTTTAACATAAATACATATCTTTGACTAGAAGCTAATAGCTAATAGCTAGTAGCAAAAATTTACTACGCAAGTTTCCTATGGATCTTTTTGAGTTTGACCTCCGTTACCGTGCTTACCACTGACTAAAAACAAGACTTATCCTTGATCGAGATCAAGAGACTTTAATTAATCTTACAAAAATATCACATCGTGGACAACCTGATAAAAAAATTCAAGAATTAACTCCTGCAGAACTCAAATGAATTACCATAGAAACATACACAGAATATAAGACACAATTTATAGCACTCAATGCAGATAATAAAATAGAAGATATCCCACTACAAACATATATAGAACGCCTAGAGTATGAACTCAAAGTCATAAAAGAAATGTGATTTATATCATATTTTCTGATTGTTGCAGATTTTGTAAACTGGGCAAAAGAAAACACAATAGTCGTAGGTCCATGAAGATGATCTTGAGCTGGATCATTACTTGCTCGATGTATCAAAATCACTGATATCGATCCACTGCCATATGGACTACTCTTTGAAAGATTTCTTAATCCAGCACGTATATCCATGCCAGATTTTGATATAGATTTTGAAGATACACAAAGAGATAAAGTTATAGAATATGTAAGAAATAAATATGGAACAGAGAATGTGAGTGCTATAGGAACATATATGCAAATGGCCAGTAAAGCATCATTCAAAGATTCTGCTAGAGTTATAGGATTACCATTTGATAAGGCCAACGCGTTCTCAGCTGTAATGCCAGAAAAATGACCACTAAGCGATGCATTAACAGACGAAAAAAACTTTTGAGATTTAGTCAGATTATATAATAGTGATGAAAAAATAAAAGAGGCTGCAGAACTATGAATAAAGCTTGAAGGGAATATGAGACAATTGTGAGTACATGCCTGTGGTATTATTATCGCACCAGATAAAGTATCTACCTATACACCCGTACAATACGCTCCCAACGATCACAACACCGTAGTAACACAATATGACTGACCAACATTAGAGTATATATGATTACTTAAGATGGATTTTCTATGACTCAGAAATCTATCTGTTATAAAAAATTGTATAAAAATAATTCAAAAAAGAGCAGAAGTCGAAGATGAAGAACTACCATTTATCTTTCAACAATTTTTTGTAGATGGAACATTTCAACCACCATTAAATGATAATTATACATTTGAGCAAGTATTCCAAGCTGGAGACACAACAGGAATATTTCAATTTGAATGATCATGAATGAGAAGATTTCTTGTGCAATTAAAATCAGATACCATCAACGATCTAGTAGCAATGAATGCATTATATCGTCCATGACCAATGGAATTTATCCCCAATTATATAAAAAGAAAACATGGCGAAGAAAAAGTAAGTTATATGACAGATGAGTTAGAATCACTATTGACACAAAAATACGATAAAGAAACTGCCAATAGTGAAAAAGAAAAACTTGAAAAAGATCTAAAACCCATTTTAGATACAACATATGGAATAGCTGTGTATCAAGAACAGTTGATGTTTCTTGTACAGTCTATGGCATGATTTTCTCTTGCTGAAGCGGATCTTCTCAGAAGATGAGTAGGGAAAAAGAAAAAAGATATCATAGAAAAACTCAAAAAAGAATTTACAAAAAGAGGAATAGAATACAAAGAATATAAACCTGAAACAACCAAACGAGTATATGAAAAAATGATAGAACCAGCAGCATCTTACTCATTTAACAAATCACATTCGGTTTGCTATGCAGTAATTGCTTATCAAACAGCATATCTGAAAGCACACTATCCAGTACCATTTTATGCTGCTTTAATCAGATCTGTAGAAGAAGACACAGAAACTATGAGTAACTTTATTGCTGAGACTCAGCAACATGGAATAGAAGTAAAAGTAGCCAATATCAACGAATCATTTAATCACGTTGCAGCCATAGAAGATCATGTAAGATTATGATTTATTAGCATAAAAGGAATAGGGAAAGATGTAGGGGAACTGATACAAAAAGAAAGAGAAACATCGGGAAAATTTACATCATTAGAAAATTTTCTTCAAAGATGTGAAAGTATCATCACCAAAAAATCTCTTGAATGACTCATCAAAGCTGGAGCATTAGATAGTTTTTATGATCGTAAAACTCTTCGAGAAAATAGCAAAACTATATTAGAACGAGCAAAAAATACACACAATGCTGCTGATAGTTTATTTGGTAATGATGCTATAGCAAGCAATTTAGAGTTACAAAAAGCAGAACCAGCAACACATATGCAAAAGCTCATGATGGAGCAAGATGCATTTAAAACGTTTGTATCTGGTCACCCTTTAGATGGATTATATTTATACCTAAAAAAATATTCATTTATATCTGCCATACATCAAACAGATTATGTATGACCATTTACCATCATAGGATATATAAAGAGTATTCAAAGAGCAAAGAAAAAGTGATTCTTTATACGCATCGAAGATATTACCGATTCATTTGAATTTTTCGTAAAAGATATTGTTGACTTACAAAAGTACGATATAGTGTATATCAATGGACATAAAAATGAAAGAATAGCCGTAGAGAAAATAACAAGGACATCTCGTGAAATATTAGAAGAAGAAGCAAAGGCAGCCAAAAAATATGACACAAGTCAAACAGTAATGTATGTAAAATCTGCTAGAATAGGAGAGCATAAACCATCAACAGAATGACAGGTAACAGAAAGTAAAATAAAAACACAAATAATAGAAAAAACAACCGAACCAATAAAACAAGATACAACAGAAGAATCAGAAACAAAAACCCAATTCTCTTTACCCGAATCATTATCAACCATAAGCAAAATAGCAACAATCATCAAAGAACATACTGGCACAATACAAGTAAAAATAGGAGAGTCATCATACAAAACTAACAAAAAATGATTACAGCTATTACAAGAACTTTTATGATAATAACAAAAAATATGCAAAACAAAACGATAGAAGAAACACGAGATAATGCCAAAAATATAGCTATATTTGGGCATGAATATATAGATGGAGACTGTTTATGATCTATGTTATGACTAGGAACTATATTAGAATCTATGAACAAAAAAGTGTCATATTTCACACCATATCCAGTAGGAAATTCTCTGCATTTTGTCCCATGACGAGAAAAAATACAAACTACATTTGATTATGATCAATCATATGACACATTAGTATTTCTAGATTTTTCTGGATATGATCGTATAAAAACATTTACTCAATGAAATGAATCATATTTTGATCAAAAAAAACTCATTATTATTGATCATCATGAATGAGATCACCCAAAAACAGCAAAATTTGTATATAAAGATACACAAATAAGTAGTGCATGTGAACTGATATATGAATATAGCACCAAACGACGACCAGAAAAAATATCTGAACAAGTAGCTACATATCTCTATCTATGATTAACAACAGATACTGGCAACTTTATGTATGAAAAAGATAGCGAAAGAACAATGAAAAATGCATTATGACTGATACAGGCAGGAGCAGACAAAAAATCAATAATAGAAAATATATTCTATCATAATACATTTGCCATGATACAGTTTAGTAATATACTAATCCAAAGAGCGAAAGAAGAAGAAAACATTATATGGACTTACTACGAAGATAGTGAAATAGAAAAACATGGAATAGATAAAGATCAAGCAGATTTTGGATTCTATACACTAAAAACAATACATGGCCCTAAACTATATATCCGCTTCAGAAAAACAGGAGAAGATATAAGATGATCACTAAGAGGAAATGGAGAGATAAACTGTGCTACACTAGCAGCACAGCTATTTAATTGAGGATGACACCACAATGCTGCATGATTCAGTATCAAAACTCAAGATGAAGACATCAAAAAAAACATAAAAGATACTGTCCAAAAAATACAAACATATATAAAAAACACAGACCAATAAGTATTTATCCAACCTATAATCATGACATTGTGGATTCGTATTACTAGACCATTGTTTCATATAGCTATCATTGCAGCAAGTTTTTATGCAGCATATTTGATTCGTCTTGAGACAGACCTTATTCCTTTTGTACAACTAGGAATACCACCCATACCACTAAACGAAACTATTGTATATGGAGCTATAGCTATTGGATCTTTTCTGATATTTGCAACAACAAAACAACTATATGCATTAACAAAATTTGTGCATAATTATTTTAGAATATTTGCTAAAGTCCGATTATATTGGATTATTTTTATTACATTTGTCGCATATTTTTGACAGTGATTTTTATTTGTATGATGAATTTCAAGATTTATAATTATTATTTGAGGAGTAGTCTCAGGATGAGTTATGCTTATATTTGATCAACTACGAAACATAGCCGAAAGCTGGTCATTAGCACGTCATACACACAAATTACTAATTATCAGCAACAATAAGAAGAAAGCTGAAGAAATAGTAGAGAAACTCAAATACGACAATCGACAAACAGAAATAATCACTATTGACGATCGAGATAGCACGCAACACAAACATTACCACACTACACTAGCTATAGGATGAGTACAACCAACCAGATTGCAGACTATCATGGATACAATAAGACTATCAAACAATAGGTTTTTCCATATCGCTGAATGATATTTCTTAGAAGATATCATCTATACCACACAAACATTGGGACCAATAGTTGCTCTAGAATATAAACACTCTACTTTGGAATGATGGTCAAGGATATTTAAAAGAATATTTGATGTTATATTTTCACTATTCATTATTATTATCACAACACCACTCATGATACTTGTCGCAATACTTATCAAACTCACAAGTAGTTGACCAGTATTATATACCCAAAAAAGAGTAGGTGAACACGGAAAAATATTCACTTTCATCAAGTTTCGTACTATGTACACACATCTCAGCACAGGGACAGAATTTGGTGGTAATAAAGCAAATAAAGTCTACGAACAACTTATCAAAAAATCCAATAGTAGAAAGTGAGTCATACCAAAAATACAAAACGATCCAAGGATTACTCCTATAGGAAAATTACTACGTATCACATCCATCGATGAATTACCACAATTTTTCCTAGCATTACAAGGGACTATGTCGGTTATTTGACCTAGGCCACATCTACCCAACGAAGTAGAAAAATATGACATACGACATACCAGACTTCTCAGTATCAAGCCAGGAATTACATGATATGCACAGATATTTGGTAGACATAAACTCAACTTCGACCAAGAAGCCAAACTTGATCTTTATTATATCAAAAACCGATCGGTGCGACTCGATCTCTACATCATCATCATGACAATGAAAGTAATTTTTCAAGGAAAATAATATTCAAGCACGTCATTGCGAGCCTGCCTGACGCCTGCCTGACGGTAGTCAGGGTAGTCAGGGTAGGTAGGGAGCATAGCGACGCGGCAATCCAGGAAATATTTATATTTGCGCTTTTGTACTTTATACTGATATATGTCTTTACAAACACAAACAACAAAACTCCAACAATTCATACATCAAAACCCAAGCCCTGACACACTCAGTGAAGAGCACATTTCTCCAATATACCAACAATTCATCGATTGTCTAACCGACCATAACCACTTATACTATATAGAAAATGCACCTATCATATCTGATAAAGAATATGATGACCTATTTTCATACCTCAAACAAATAGAGGAGTATTTCCCTCACATTATATCATCCAACAGCCCAACACAAATACTAACCTGACAAATACAGGAGTGATTTTCACAAGCGACACACCAGATACCTATGCTATCATTAGAAAATAGCTACAATACTCAAGATCTAGTCGATCGAGATGAATTTATATCCAAACATCTCAATAAGTCCGTCATTGCGAGCGATAGCGAAGCAATCCAGGAAGGAATAGAGTACTCCTACTACATCGAACCAAAGTTTGACGGTATAAGTGTAGAAATTATCTACAAAAACGGCTGTCTACACCAAGCAATAACACGTGGAGATGGAATTACAGGTGATGACATCACACAAAATGTCAGAACCATAAAAAATCTACCACAAAAACTAGAAGCCAGTAGCCAAGATTTAAAAGCAAATAAATCTAACATACTCACCTTCAGAGGAGAGATTATGATGCCCAAATCAGTACGAGAAAAAATAAATAATCAAAGAACAAAAGAAGGAAAACAGGTCTTTGCAAATACAAGAAATGCAGCAGCATGAAGTATAAAATTGCTGGATACTAACGAAGTAAAAAAAAGATGATTGATATGTTATCTCTACGACAATGTGCAGTGAGAGAAAAAAACGCACCAAGCTAATATTAAACAACTCCAACAACGATGACTTCCCATTCTTAACTGGCATAAAATATGTACCAACATACAAGAAGTTATAGATATAACACAAGACCAACATACACAAGAATTTTTTCTCAATCAAGATGTAGATTTTGATGGACTTGTCATCAAAGTAAATGAAATAGCCAATCGCCATATCCTATGAACCACCCAACACCACCCACGTCGAGCTATCGCCTATAAATTTCCCGCACAACAAATCAGCACACAGATAGAATCCGTTGACCGACAAGTCTGACGTAGCGGAGTGATCACACCAGTTGCCAATCTCACACCAGTCCAACTATCCTGAGTAACCATCAGTAGAGTAAGTCTGCACAATAGTGACTTTATCAAAACCAAAGATATACAACTTCACGACTATGTACGAGTCCAAAGAAGCGGAGAAGTGATTCCATACATCGTGTGAGTAATTAAAGAAAGAAGAAAACAAACACAAGCTATCCAAGCACCGAAACAGTGTCCGTCATGCTGACATCCTACCACACAGATCGATATGCATACCCACTGCACCAATCATGCTTGCCCAGCGCAACTCCAAGAAAAAATCGAACACTTTGTGAGTAAACAATGTATGGATATCGAATGAATAGGGGAGAGTATAGCAGCAATCCTTGTGCAACAAAATCTCGTAAAAACAATCGATGAACTCTATAAATTTGAACAAAGAGAAAACCAAACAATATTACGTAGTTTACCGTGATTTGCTGACAAAAAAATAACAGAGATAGCACAACAGCTCTACAAATCAAAATCCAAACCCCTACGAAGACTACTCCATGGACTAGGAATCCCACATATTGGGAAAAAGACGGCTATGATGCTCCAAGGAAACATAGAAAACGTTGCAAAGTTGCAACGCTGAAACGCTGAAACGTTTAATTTATCAGATCTTATACACTACCTCACAAATACTGAATTCCTCACCCAAATCCACGGTATCGGAGAAAAAATGATCCAAGCACTCCAAGCCTTTTTTGACGACGAAACCAATATCAC
>SKIU01000061.1 GCA_007116275.1 candidate division SR1 bacterium
ACGGAGGTGCTTTTCGTCATCATTGGTATTCAATGGTGTCATACCAAGGAGTTCTCTCATTCTATTTTCTCATTTCATATCGAGTTTACCAGCATTGGATCACATAAGGTCTACACCCATAGAGTCCCTGAGGACATTATTTCCTGCAGTTCATATGGTCCAGACAGGAATCATAGGTATACTCGCAAGTGCTGTTCCAAGTGATTTAGCAGCTTTTTCTATAAAACTTATTCTCAGAAGTGTCGCACACAAGACTATCAATCCCAATAACAGTCAAAAAACCACAAATAATATAATCAGATCTTTAAATATATTTCTTGACTCATGTTGTAGTCAGGTTAAGAAATTTCCTTTAGTTTCGAGGAAAAAAGTTTCATGTTCGACAGTATCTTCAGTGATAGTGAGTCCATATTCTTCTATAGTTTGTACAGGTTTTGACATACCGTTCCATAGTGCAGTAGTAGCCAGTAACATCAGTCCCATAAAAGTGATAATAATCGTTGGCTGAAAAATATAAGCAAATATCGTCGGGATATTGATCTTGGACATAATACCTTCACTAGATTCCGGTCATATTTTCATACCGACAACATCTTTGAGAACAATATACAAAATAATAATCGGTGCTAGTGCAATAATAAGCCGTAGGTAAGCGATTCTAATAATACCAATCACAAACAACATCAACATCATGATAGAAAACGCAGCAACAACTAGGAGCTTGATACCAACACCAGTGAGAACTCGAGAGATATCTTCGATATTGACAGACTCATTAAATGTTAAGTTTCCATAATCATGGAACCTAAACATAGAAAATCCAATAAAATATAGTGGTCAGGAAAGGTTATCATGACTAGGTAAGATAGAGTCGAGAATCGACTCTGGACTATTAGATGGATCAACGCCAATACTTCGATTTTGTTGTGTATCTACGCTAATCGGTACAAGGCTATTGGAATTATCTTCTTGCAAATGGATACGTTTTCATAGTATGCCGGATTGTCACATACTTGCAGTAATATTAGTCCCTCGTTGATTATTGTCTTGGATGACCATACCTGGTAATGCTCCCATCGCTGAAGTTGTTATCTTTTCAACATCAAGGAGTGCTCACATAATAAACCAGCTCGCTTGGATCAATACACCAGCCAATAAAAATCTTCCTATTTTCTTCCCTATTTCACTCCCGGTTGATTCTTCGGTTTTGAAAAATATCTTACGTATATAGAAGGCAAACAAAAATCATATAGAAAGATTTGCAAAGTTTTTGCTGATATTCCACATCTGCCAAAGATAGATATCAAAGTTCATAAACTCACCATAAACAAACTCATTACTCAATACTTTCCCAGCTCCCATAGCAAGTATAACCCATATCCATGAAAACAATGCAACGACTTGATTGAGCATGGTTGCTGTGGTGAGCGAGCCATCAGTAGCTGATTGTGCAAAGACATTCCCACTCAACAACAAAACCACTACTGCGAAGCAGATGAGAGGTTTGTGGAATCTATGGAGTCGTTGTATCATAGGACCGGTTTGTGAATTAAAAGAGGTTGTTATGGGTTAGTAGTTGTGTTAGTATTGCTAGGTGATAGGTAATTGGGTGCTGTATCTTTCTTCTGTGGTGTGTATATTATATCGCTGTTTGTGATTTCATGTTCTTTTAATACAACATCATATGATCCATTACTTTCATCAAAAGTTATTTGATATGCCTGATCTCCATCTAGTGTAATAATTTGATCCTTTGCTGTCGGTAAGAGATATGTTGATAAAGGATCATCTTTTCTATTTAAGATAGTGCTAAATTCTTCTTTGCTAAATAATTTTCTATTCTTATCTATCCATGTGGCTGTGTCTTTTATTTTTTCTAGTTTTTTAGTTTCATCACCAAGGTCTTCTAATCATTTCTTATATGCATCATACATCTCTTGATTGAGAACGATTTGTCTAGAGAGTTCGTCTTTTTGTGTTTCCTTATCCTCATCCTTAATCTCTAAATCTTCTAGTAATGCATTACTACCAAGTCCAGATCCTACCGCAGCAGTAATAACAGCATTTCTTTTCGTGTCATCATTCTTTATTTGTTCAATAATAGTATTAGTTTCCGTATCAGTCGTTGTTGTCAATGTAGATGATTTGTCTTTTTTATCTGTATCATCTTTTTTATTACGACCCAATATCTCATCTGCTTGTGTTCTTGGATTAAGATCTCTAGCAATATCAGCACTCTTGGCTGATACCACACTTGCTGCTGTTCCCGCTCACATACCTGTCCAACCACCAGCGCCATCAGGTACAGGGATGATAGGAATAGATCCGAGCATATTTGTTGCTGTTTTACTTAATTTCCAATCTCAGACAGGCGTTCATTTAAATACTGTCTCTATAACGACGAGTAGGAGTAACCACACAATAGCAGCACCAAAAAGATTGATCAATATCCGACCGAAGATATCTTTTTGTGCACCAGTTACATTAAGTCCAAAAGCAGTTTGACTGACCTCAGCGATTCCTCCTATTTGATAGGTAGTAGTATCATCTAAAGTCGTCAGCGTGACACCCAT
>SKIU01000083.1 GCA_007116275.1 candidate division SR1 bacterium
ATTGCATCTACCTGATTGGGATATACAAGACGTTTTTTTCATGAATATGTTTCTAAAAACAATCATTTCTTGATCAATCTTTTTGTGATCTCATGGACCGTGACGCGTCACATTTTACTGATACTGGAAAGTTGGTTAATACTCAAAGCTCCATGTTCTAATCACAATAGAAAGATATCTACTTCAGACTGGATAAGTCATAGTTGTATGAGTACATGCTCTATTTTTCTCATATCGTCTGTTATCATATTTTTTTGTAAACCATAAATTTACATAAATTATATTTATATTATAGGTAAAAAGCAAATATAAAACCATACTTTCATTTTTTGTAAATATTATATTTAATTGACTATTTGTGTATTTATGATTATAATAGCATTACACTTTTATATTCCGCATATCATTATGTCACAACTCCAAACCCGAGAAGAAAAGATTCAAGAAATAAGAAAAAAAACTCCTTGGAGGGATTTTGTGATGGAAATTTGTAGCTGGTACCCATTTATATTTTATAAATATAACGGGACAAACTCTACTATAAAATCAAACGAAAGAATCGCCGTATCTCCATACAAAGAGTATGATGAAACAAGAAATAATTTACAAGAACTTGTACCCGATAAAGATTGATTTTTTGATAATATGTCATCATTATTACACTCTATAGGTTTACCTAACATTTTTCATTTCTCTGAGAACGAAAATGCTTCGTATGCAAACTGTGTTTTATGATCAAGGAATATATATCTCAGCTTTACTATCATCCATGATGTAGAAAATACCTTATACTGATTTAGTATCAAAACATGAACAAAAAACTGCATGAATAGCTTTATGGTACGGGATAATTCGGAAAATGTTTTTAATGCAAAGTGTATTATTTCTTCCTACAATATTTACTACTCGTCATACATAAAAAACTCAGACAACATTTGGTTCTCTAATAACCTTATTTGATGTCATGAGTGCATAGATTGTAATGATTTAGAGAATGCATCATACTACATAAAAAATAAACAATACGATGTAGATGAATACCATAAACGCAAAAAAGAGATACTATCACACAAAGATATGTTTGAACAATATGCGACCAACAAATACGTTTCTTGAAATAACTATAATAGCACCAATACACAAAACTCTAGTTATGTTGTAGAGTCCGAAGATATTATCAATGGGCAATACTTATCAGAAATATCGCATGCCCGTAATGCAATATTGGTAGGATGAAATGGCTCAGGTGAACATGTATATGACTGCCTCCTTAACACACCCGAATTATCTCATATCTATTGATGATTATCATTATGAACAGGAACAGATCACATATATTGTTCAATGCATATCACCGTTTGATCACATATATATTATTCCATCTACTGTCAATCATGTTCTTTTTGTCTGGGATGTATTTGACTCAAGAATAGATCATTCTGCATCTTCAATAAACAATACAGCAAAGAAGATCGACATACCAAAGTAGATGAGATATTTTCTCAGATGGAAAGAGACTGAACACTTGGAGATTTCTTTCCTGGAGAGATGAATCCATTTTACTTTAATGATACTGCAGCCCACCTCATTGACCCTAGTTTCACTAAAGAAGAAGCAACAAGAAAATGATACCTTCGACGCGATGAAGAAATAAGTGTCGATATACCTGAATGGATGGATGTCGTTGCTGTGGATGATTTATCTAATTATGAATGATTTGATGAAAATGGGAAGCGAAATATTGATCCAATCATCCTTAAAAAAGTTATTCGTGATGAGAAATGAAACATCTACCGCATTGTTCAGATGGAATACGATTTCTTAGTAAAACACGAGTTGCCCTTACCAAGAAAACATCGACTTGATAGAATAAAGGAAAACTTTCGTGTCGATTAACACTCCCAAATAAACTCTTTAATCTGTTTACCATAACCTCATGTCTACTATCCAAACCCGAGAAGAAAAAATTCAAGAAAAACGTCAACATACCGATTGGCGTGATTTTGTTAAAGATATTGCTAGCTGGTTTCCTGTCGTTTTTCATAAAAACAATGGTTACATGTCTAGATACCCAGAAAGTGATAGAGTAAAAGATATCAGTTCTAATAAAGATTTTGATGCCATAAGAAATAATATGGATGAATATGGTGTTGATTACGATCCCACTATATGATTTTTTGAACAATTTCAACATCTTATGCAGTCCATCCCTTTGGGAGCAACTATCAGACAAATGGCAGGCGAAAATACTGATTACGCAGATAGTATTGTAGCATCCAGCAATGCATATCTTAGTTCTGTATTGGTCAATGATTGTAGTGACGTCTTATACAGTTTTATTATATTTGATTATTGTAAGACTATTGTTGATAGCTTCTGGGTGTGATCACATTCTGAGGATATATACCATAGTACTGGTATAACTAAATCAAGCAATATTTTTTATTCTAGATATATTGCCAATTCTAGCAATATATGGTTTAGTTCCAATTTGATCGGTTGTCATAACTGTATACAATGTTCGTGACTGGAAAATATGTCCTACTGTATAGA
>SKIU01000005.1 GCA_007116275.1 candidate division SR1 bacterium
CTGACACCACACTAACACAATCCGACCATGATTGAGACGGATATATATACGATAGTGCATGATGAATAGGGGAAATATATGACAACATAGACCGAGTACAATTTGAATATCATGACAATGATACCGATCCATGAGATGAACCAACGACAAATTCAAACAACAACTGAATCTCAAATGGAAGCAGTAGTCAAGAACCAATAATCATACCAGAGGTAAAAGGAGAAAGTATCACAAAATTATGTGACTATGATGACGTTCCCTACGAAGAAAATGGGCCATTTACCGACACAGCTGGACATCGATGATTTCCCTACATAGAAATCCTCCGTATTTCATGTCTCAACCAAGGAAGATGACGAGCAAAATGAGAACGGTTCTATGAACCCAACGCAAACATCACCAGAGCTGAAGTACTCAAAACAGTAGCCAAGATACTATGATCAACAAACGAAGATTTCACTGTAGAAGACGAACAAAAAATATTTACAGGAAATAGACCATTCCTGGATACACCCAATTGGTTCAATCACTACGCAGATTTTGCATTCAAACAATGATTGACCGAATGACTATATATCACTGATAGCAACGGGAACAAGTACCTTAGACCCGACGAATCTATCACAAGACAAGAAGCTATCAAGATTATAATACTCGCCTACAATCAAATACAACAATCCATGATAGATATTTCTGGATCAAGTGTACTATGAGATGTAGTAGATAAACAAAATCCTTACTATAGTTACATAAGACAAGCTGAAGAACATGGATTTATTGCAGGGATTAAAGAAGACAATAATAAATACTACTTCAGATGAGAAAGAAATCTCAGTAGAGCAGAGTTTGCAAAAATAGTGGGAGTACCGTTTAGCGAACAATTATTTGATATTAAACAACTCGTACAACAAAGTGATTTATTACAAAGTACAATCGAAGCACTAAACAGCACAAAAAGCGATAAGAAAGTATTTATACAAACATTATTTGAAAAAATAAGTCAAATCGATGAAATGACATTTATCCAAGAATTTAAAGTACCCAAAGAATCATTTCTAGAGGTATTATATGATACAGTTGTCAAACCTATTTTAGAAGAAGAACAAAACGAAAATTAGAAAGACTCTACATACCTCCACGCACCTTTCTCTAATCCATCCAATGTCCAGTCACCAATTGACTCACGTTTAAGATAGACAACCTGATTATCCACCGCCTCCATCATCCTTTTTACTTGATGAAACTTCCCTTCATAAAGAGTAAGGCGAATAGTTTTTTCATCGATTCTTGCTATTTTTGCTGGCAAAGTTACATCACCACCATCAAGTGCAACACCTTTCTCTAATTCTGCTATTGCCGTATCAGAAAGAGATTTTGATAAAGACACAAAATATACTTTGGGAAGTTTTTTCTTTGGAGAAATGATACGATGGATCAATCAACCATCAGTAGAAGCCAAAAGCAAACCTTCTGTATCCTGATCAAGTCTACCTGCCACATGCAACATATGTACATAAGGACAACCATCAAGCAGTTCTCTATACGAAGGATAATCTGCCTCAGAAACATCACTACTCACATAACCAGCTGGCTTATGGATCAAAACAGTAACAGTCTCCCTTACTTCTATCTCCTCTCCACCAAACGTAATCACATCACCATACTGTATCTTTTGATTGGCTGCCTGCGCAGGTTCACCATTGATCAATACTTCATATTTTTTCATATAAGGCTTTACCTTACTCCTCACCAAAAATCCCAAATTTGAGATATATTTATCTAACCTTATCATAAACAATGCTAATAGCTAAAAGCTAACAGCCAATAGCTGCCTATCCCAAAAATCCAAACACATAAGCACTAAAGAAAAACACAATATAGGCAGTAACAAATCACCCTATCACATCTACAGCATAATGTTTCTTCAAGTGTACCCTAGACAAAGCAACCAATAAAGCAAAAAACAGAAAGAAAAATCCCATAGGGGGTACAGTTGCTTGGACAAAAAAATACAACAAAAACGAACCAGCTGCGTGATTACTCGGGAACGAACTGTCTATAAATGTAGGCAACAAAACATCACTTTTGACATATCATTTTGGTCTCGGTGTTGGAAAAAAATATTTAATCAACATTTGTATCAAGGCAAGAACTCACATAGATAAGAGAAAAACCACAACAATACTCATATCATTCACAAGTAATAAGTACAACGATATCGGTAGCACAAAACCAGGAAAAGAAGAAAGATTGACGATCAAATCCCATGCTGGATCTTGCCGAGTACTTTTTATTTTTGTCATAAGGATATAATACACAAATAAATAGAGAAATTATAGAGCATTTCTACACACAGCATAGTGAATCGTCCTTCATTGTCCAACAAATTTTTTTTCATAATGCGTCTGGATTCCATGATGGTCAGAGAGAAGTTCGCTTGTATACAAATCATGAGTCTGATCAAGTATTTCCCATCATTCTTGTGCAAACATTTCCAATGAATACGCAAATAAATCAGCATCGTCGGTTTTTAAACGCAA
>SKIU01000029.1 GCA_007116275.1 candidate division SR1 bacterium
ACATCCAATTAGTATTGCAACCCGCAAGCATATCACTACAAAATCGCTACAAGATAGCGATTTTTATGTTAGATAAAAAATATGGAATATCCGACACATACGGCAGTCATACCAGATGGCAATAGAACTCGAGCCAAAGAAAATAACACATCAGTCCAAGAAGCATATATGATATCATACCAGAGAGGAGTCGAACTCGTAGAATATACATTCACACAGACACCAACCAAGATATTCACGCTCCGATGACTCAGCACCGAAAATGCACAAAAAAGACCAGCACAAGAATTTGACTTCTTGATGAAAATGTATAAGCTCGTAGACGATGATCTGGATCAGATACTGCTACAAAATAAAGTAAACTTCAAACGAATAGGCAATCCAGATGGTATCACTGATGACTTTAAAGAGTATTTAGATCAAAAGGTCGAAAAATGTAGATGCGATTCAGACAAATACTTCATCTTCGCTATCAACTATGGCTGAAGAGATGAGATCATCAGAGCTATACACACACAAGCAAAAAAATGAACTGATATGAAAACCATAGATGAACAAACACTGAGTAGTGCTATGGATTTGGCAAACATACCACCCATCGATCTTGTAATCAGAACCAAAGGAGATCAAGCACAAAGAACCTCATGATTTATGTCTCGACGAATTGGTTATGCTGAACTATACTTCACACAGACCAAATGTCCTGTATTCGATGTAAAAGAATATCAAAAAGCACTAAAACGATTTGATACTATTGCAAACAAACGTAATTTCGGTAAATAGATATTATAATAACATATGTGAATTTTATCATCATAATAACAATACTCCATGAAATGTACCATTAAAGTAAATAAACTCAATGAACTCATTGATGTAGCAGGAAGATTTATTGCTAAGAATGCAACACTCCCGATATTACAAAATATATACATCAAAGCGGGAATGGATTCTCTCATTATAAGAGCTACAGACATGGAAAAATATATCGAAATAGAAACACCATGTACTATATCTAGTGAAGGAGCAGTAACACTCAATGGAAAAACACTCAGTGATATCATGAGAACTATAGAAGAAGAGGAAGTGGAAATAACCAGTGACCAAACAACAAATATCGTAACTATTAAAACAAGTAAAGATACATTTGATATCAACGGTATCGCTGCCAGTGAATATGTCGCTCTTCCAGAAATACCCCAAGAAAATGCTGTCACGATAGATATGCATTCATTCGCTACAGGTATAGAAAAATCTGAATACGCTGTCACCGAAAAAAACTTTAGTCCAGTACTGACAGGAGTATTACTCAAATACAGCCAAGAAAATCCAGACACACTCACATTTGTCTGAACCGACTCATTTAGACTTGCTGAATACAAATCTCCTTCATCAAAACACGAAAAAGACTTCTCACTTATCATACCCAAAGTAACTATCACCGATGTACAAAAAATAGCACAATACGCCATCGAAAAAGAATCAGAAAATCTCACAGTACAGTATTCTGACAATCTTATATCGTTTCAATGCGTTGCCTGAGACACAAGATTATTAGCGACATCATTACTTATACAAGGAAATTTTCCAGATTATGGAAGAGAAGAAATTATGCCATCGACATTCAATACAACAGTAATAGTGGATAAAAGCCTCTGTGAAAAAGCTATCAGAAAAATAGGTATCTTAACCAGAGACATAAACAACTTCATTCAGATAGAAACAACCAACGATAGTATCGTTATCACATCAGGAAAAACAGACAAATGAGCAGGTAAAACATCTATCCCTGCTATCGTAGAATGAGAACCAGTAAGCCTATGAATCAACGGGAAGTACATTACTGACTTTGTAAAAATGATACAAAGCGAAGAAATGATTTTCAATATAGTAGACCATAATAAACCTCTTATACTTATGGATAAAAACAACAGCGACTACAAATATGTTGTAAGACCACTGATAAATAACTAAAAGATCATAATTATTTATAACTAACAAACATGTAGTGATTGCTATCAAACCCAAACAGTGATTTACCCTATTTGAGATAATCATTGTTATTGGTATAGTAAGCATACTTTTTCTCGTTATACAATCCGGATTCCAAATACCAAACAGCTACAAAACACAAGCACAATGATGCCTCCAACACAGCTATGGACTAACTCAATCATTTCTCTATGCATGATTAACCCAAAAAAGCTTAGAAGAAAACATTTTCCCTGAACGCTATACTATCGTCTTTGATACCGACACCCAAACCATCCAAACAACATACAATACAAGCACCGTATATGAAACCATAAATCTCAATGAAGCAAAAAATATATGATGCCATAACAACAACTATCAGGTAGTTATGACGGGATGATTACAAACAGTTTCCATTACAGATACTAGTATGACTGCAGATCAGTTTACTGGCAATGTAAACTTTCTTTTATGCACGATAGAGGACTGTTTACCACTAGGTATTATACAATACGACACAAGAATCCAACAACTTCGCCTCTACCTATGCCCAGATACATCAGAAGCATTTTGTTCTTCTTAATAGATACTATGCACGATCCACTCGCATTTTACAAAATCATGAACTATCCCATACCTCAGCCATCACATTATTTTTATTATAAACAAAAACAAATAAACAAAAAAACAATAAACACCTACCATAAACAACCAGACACAGATGCAATGAACAAAAAAATAGCAATCATACAAAAGTATGATCGACTACGAAAACACCTTCCCTATATCAAACATATATATCTTTGTGATAGCATTAGTTTTCAAGCCGCACATCCCGGATCAGACATTGATTTGTTCTTTATAACCAAACATGGTTGTTTATGGCGTGCAAGATTAGCTTCAGTTATCATACTCTGGTTATTGTGAATAAAAAGAACACTACAGAAGAAAACATCGTTATTTGACCCTATTTTTTATGTTGACGAAAAATACACCAACATCCAAACGATCAGACTTAAACCAGATGACATCTACTTAAGCCATCGACTTGCACACCTCATTCCTCTCTACCAAAGCACAAAATACAATATCTATAAGGATAACCAACGACTACAAAAAGAACTACCCAACTTTCCGATGCAACATACAGCACAGATCAAAATACCAATACAACAATGATCATCAATATGGAAAAAATTCCGAGAAAAGCTGCAAGGAACAATGGCCGATAACTTTTGGGAACAACTACGAAGACAAACCCGAAAACCTTTGGTTATCAGAAAACAAAATCGCCGTAACGACAGTGAAAAATGAGTCATAATCAATAATAATATACTCAAATTTCATAAAGACAAAAGATGAGAGATACAGAATAAACGAAATAGAAAAATAAGCACAAAATAGATAAAGAACATCATAATATTTTCAATAATGCCAATAGTTATCACAATAAAAATAAAGCGATAACCAAAGTATATCATAAGATGTATAAAATGTTTTGTTTTTATTAAAAATATATATAGATACAGAAGTACAAATAAATTAGTTGATGTAACAAAACTTTATCTCTTACTTAATAACACACATGAAAGATATCAAAGCGGTATTTGATATCGGTAACGACTTCATTAAAGCAACAGTATTTGCAAACGACAATGAGAAAGAAATTGTTCTCGCAAAACAAATGGAGCCAAACCAATGAATGCGCAAAGGAAAAATTCTAGATTCAGAAGCTTTTGTGCAAACAATCAACGAAATTATCGAAAATTTCGTCAAAAAATTGGGAGGAGACTTTATTGATGAAGTATTCGTTAGCGTATCACATCCAGAAGGAAGAATCCAAAGAATCTCAGAACAAAAAAGAATTATGAAAGATACAATTGAATCAGATGATGTTGATCATCTATCAAGAGTTATCGCAGATGTTGCAAATCAAGACAATCAACAAACGGTAAAGATTGTACCGGTATACTGGACTATTGATGAAACAAAAAGAGAAAAAGATCCTATTGGTATGCAAGGTAAAAAACTAGAGCTCACTGCTGATGTATTTATGCTTCCAAAAAATTTCCACAATGGATTACTGGATGCTTTCGAAAGAATTGGAATAAATATAACTGACATTATACCAAACATACTTGGGGCAGCAGAAGTTGTATTAGATTATGATCATAAAGATCTTGGAAGCGTACTTATTGATATAGGAAAAAATCAAACAAGCTATGTTATTTACGAAGAAGGATATCCACTCTGATATGGAATAATTCCTTTAGGAGGAGAGGATGTAACCAAAGACATATCTATTGGACTACAAGTAGATATCAAGGAAGCTGAACACATAAAAAAAACAAATGGAATGATACTTGTAGAATGAGAAACAGTACCTAAAGATAGTGCAATGGATATGCATTTTCTATCAGACATTATCAGTGCAAGATATGAAGAAATATTTGAAAAAATAAACGCACACTTAGAATCATTAGATAGAGATGGAAGACTACCATGAGGAGTATTTCTCATTGGATGAGCAGCTAAGATGCACAACATAGACCTCCTAGCAAAAAATGTCTTTAAACTTGCTACATTCTTTTGAAAAGACACACAAAATAATATGGGTGAATTATCAACCAATATCCAGCAACTCAATCTACTCGGTGCATATATTCGAGGGAATAAGTTTTGAGAAACAAAAAGAACAAAATTTAAATTTGATTTTGATATCATTGGGAACTTTGGAAAACGAGTCAAAGAACTATTTTAACATAAAAACAGATTAACGCTAGAGGATAGGATCCAAAATTTAGCAACCAATAACTTTTATACTATTACACATTATTATCATGGTTATCACAGAAGTAAAACCTGATTTCATACCTGGAGCAAAAATCAAAGTACTTGGTGTAGGAGGAGCAGGAAACAAAGCTATCAATAGAATGATAAGCGAAGGTTTAGAAGGAGTAGAGTTTATTGCAATAAACACAGATGCACAAGATCTTGCAACAAACCTTGCACCAAAAAAAGTAAATATTGGACTTAATATCACCAAAGGACTTGGTGCATGAGCAGAACCAGAAATTGGAAGAAAAGCTGCTGAAGAAACTGTCGAAGAAATTAAAGCTATGCTTAATGATACCGATATGGTATTTGTTACTTATGGACTTGGTGGAGGAACAGGAACAGGAGCAGCCCCAGTTATTGCAGAAGTTGCTAAAAACATGGGAATACTAACAGTTGCAATTGTTACAAAACCATTTAGCTTCGAAGGAAAGAAAAGAGATGCAAATGCAACAGAAGGGATGAAAAGGATTAAAGATGTAGTAGATACACTTATTGTTGTACCAAATGATAAAATATTTACCATCGTTGACAAGAAAACAACCTTCAAACAAGCATTTACTATGATCGATAAGATCCTATTCTTGGGTGTTCAAGGTATATCTGACCTCTTGATTAAACCAGGAGATATCAATATCGACTTCGCAGATATTAGCAAGGTAATGAG
This sequence comes from candidate division SR1 bacterium, assembly GCA_007116275.1. Taxonomy (GTDB): domain Bacteria; phylum Patescibacteriota; class Gracilibacteria; order Absconditabacterales; family Absconditicoccaceae; genus SKIU01. The sequence goes on from SKIU01000029.1 coordinate 5,477, forward strand.
AGACTCAGGTAACGCATTACTTGGTATTGGATATGGAGCAGGAGAAAAGAGAGCAGTAGACGCAGCCCGTAAAGCGATCGAAAACCCACTATTAGAAACCAATCTTGATGGAGCTAAAAGCATTGTATTTGCTGTGGCAGGTTGACTTGACCTTACACCAGTAGAAGTACAAGAAGCAGCTGCCATTATTGAAGAAATAGCTGACCCTGATGCGAATATTATCTGGGGAATGACATTTGATGAATCATACGAAGATGAGGTAAAAGTAACCATTATAGCAACTGGATTTGATGAACAAAGTACAGAAAGCATCATCAAAAAACCAGCAAGAGATATTCTTGGAAGAAAAGTATCACAAAGTAAGAGTGAATCATTTATCACAAGAGGCATCCAAAACGATACATCAACAAACCAACCACAACAAGAAGAACCTGTAACAGAAGAAGAAGATTTAGAGACACCTGCATTTATTAGAAAAAGACTACAATCATAACAAAACAACAAAAAAATAAATTGTCAACTCAAAACATCGATAACAAGTCCCAAAGTTGCACGATAACGCGTATATATGTACAATGATACTGTAATTTATCACTAAACGTGTCAAAAAATGCACTTGAAAATCTCAAGTCCTGAAAAAATCATCTTTGATGGAGAAGTAAAACAAGTATCATTACCGACAGAGAATGGAATGATTACTATCTTACCAAACCACACGCCATTAGTAACCTCATTGAAACCGGGGCTTATCAAACTTATTCCTGTTGATCAACCAACAGGTGAGTTTGTATTTAGCGACAACATTATTTCTCTGAGTGTATCCAAAGGTATGGCATTTGTAGATGGAAGAATGATTCGTGTAGTAACTGCAACAGCAACTACATCACCAAGTGAATCAGTAAAAACATTGGAACAGATGAAGATGAAACTCGAAGCAAGCATCAAGCAGTTAAAACAAAAGGGGAGTATTGAAGAGATAGAAAAATCTTTGGTCAAACTTGAAAAGCTTAATGCTGATATTGCACTATCTAAGATAAAGTCGTAATTTTTTTTCACTAGAATAAAGAAAAAGACTCACTTTGTAGTGAGTTTTTTCTTTTGTATTTCAATAACCAATAGATACAATAAAACAACAAAACTAAGAGCCAATAGCTAAAGGCTAAAAGCTCAAATTTTAGCTCCTAAAATTTGCATGTACTTCGCAATACTCTGAAAACACACACATATAAGCATGGAAGAACTACGCTATCTGCAACCAACCAGTTTTCGTACTTACAACGAACAGATAGTATTTTTTGATACAGAATATCCACAAAGGATCGAACAACTTGCCGGTATAGTCAAACGATGAACCATACTAAACTACAACGAGCTCAAACCTGAATTAGAAAACTGTCCGATCATAGGAGTACATGATGCCAAACACGGCCAACAGCTCAAGAAACATTTTGGCATCAAAAGATTTAAACTACTCGATCTTCTCCGTAGCGATAGAGAAATAAAGAAAAAAGGAAAAGAGATACTTGTCTTTCAAACCAAAGAAGGACAATCCTATGGACTGGTCACAGGCTACCAAAACATCAAACGTTACGAAGTGATAGATTTTGGAAAACCAGCACGTAGTATGAAGGTAGGTATGATGCCAGCAAAACTCACACACATCATGATCAATATATGATTGACCTACACAGCAATAGATACTATGAGCAATATCTACGATCCTTTTTGTGGATTGGGAACAACCGTATTGATGGCAAATGCACTTGGTTATCACGCCATCGGCTCAGATATCCAACCCGAACATGCCCAGAAAAACATTAATCGACGAAAGAAACAAGGTCATTGCGAGGACAAACATAGTGAGGACGCGGCAATCCAGAATAACATAAACAAGCTTGCAACTTGCAACTTGCAACTTTGTACTAAAAAAAATATGTACATCTTCCAACACGACGTCACCAAACCATTTACCGAACCCAAACTCCAAAACGCACCACTCATCGTCACTGAATGACGACTGGGACCGATGGTAACACAGAAGACAGATAGTACACAAATAGCAGAGTATAGCAGACAAGTAGAGGAGTTATACAGTGCATTTTTGACAAGCATACATGCATATTATCAAAAAACACAGCTCCCCACGATCGTCATTACCATCCCATATTATATCAAACAAGAAAACATCATAGCAGAACACATGGATAAACAAGCTACAAAACTATGACGAGAAAGCAAAATAATCAAAGAGATCTACTCCAGACCCAAACAATACGTCGGAAGACAAATCATGATCCTCACGGCAAAAACATAACAATATATTACACAAAAAACGAATATAACTACCCATCCCGATCTTCATCGGGATTTTTTCATAAAAAACAGCCAAAAATTTGACAAAACAACAACCCGCGACTATAATAAAGTACTTTAGTACTATAACGATTAAAATGGGAGACATAGAGAATAAAATACCCGAAATTGAATTAAAAGATTGACTCGACCATTGAGAGGCAAGTCGTGTATTAGATATTATCCAAAAAGATAAAAAGAATTTCACAGAAAACCTAAAAAAAGAGATAAGTGATCTAGACGAAGATGACGAACTAAGCTCATCACTTCTTACATGAATACAAAAACACATAAAAGAGAACTCCCTCACCAAAGATGAAGCCAAGACATATAGTACACTACTCACAAACCTTAATCTTAATAAAGATAATCCAGATTACGAGAAAATCCAAACACAACTCGACCAAATAATAAGCGCAAAATACAAAGCTAGAAAACTAGAAAAAAATGAAGTAATTGATAATAAATTACAAATAAATGCAGCACTTGATGTTATAGAACAATGAAGCACAACACCAGAAAAAGCATGATATATGATGACACTATTAAAAAACTTTGCACCAAAAGAAGATAAAAACCAAGAAACACGAAACAAAATCATAAATGAATTGGGGACAGACTTCACACAATCATACGAATGAAAAATTATCACAGATATTATCAAAAGTGAAGACAGCTACAGTACCCGAAAATCCATCCAATATCCAGAAAATCACAAAACAGCAGTACAAAAAGACATCAGCGATATTCCCAAAAACCTCAAAAACTATCTTACATGACTACAAGAAGGATATCAAAAAATTATAACAAATCGTGAAAACAAACTCATAGCACCAAACCTTAGCAAACGGGAAGCATTAGCAGAGATTGACTATGACAATAATTCAGGAGAATTAACAATAGACAACCAAAAATACAATCTTTTTGACATAAAAACGGAGAAAGGAAAACCAAAATACAGTTGTACTATAGAAAAGATTGAAGAAGACATACCATACACACTCACCATAACAGAAAATGGAGAAGATGGAAAAAACACAAAAGAAATTAAATTATATCCAAAAGACCAACCTCAAGAAATAAACACCGACAACATAAACACATGGATTTGACTATGGGAACTGGGGAAAACGCCGGATCAAACAAAAATAAAAACTTTTATCGATGGCCAAACAGACCCATTAGATAATACTACTAAAGCCAACATCATCAAGCTCTTACAAGCTGCAAAAAACAAAGACGCAGTAAACTGAGAGTACTACACACAAGCTCTCAATACCATCGAAGAAAAACAAACTAAAGAACAAATAGAAAAACAACAAGAATCTCTCCACGACCAAGCCATCAACTTCCTTGCCAAAGCACCAACACATGAACAAGCACATGATTTATTTGAAAACAACAGAGATCTCGCAAACCAAATACTGAGTATGATAATAGATAACAAGCAAGAACGAACCGAAACACAAAAAACAAACATAGTAGCTCTAGTAAAAAACTATATTGGAAAAGCTAACGTAGATAAATTAAAAGACAATCCACTTACCTTTGAAAATATAAAAAGTAATATCCGAAAATGATCAAAATTGGACCGCCGACCATCTACCTATAAAGGTAATGATGTCTATGTTATAGTATTAGAGAGAAATGATAGCAATAAAAAAGTAATAGCAATATTCCCATGAACTATGGACGAGCTCCATAAAGCAAGAGCATCACAGACAATAAAGAATGATAAAATTAAGTATAACCCAGAAGAAATTGAGTGATGAGAAAAAGAAAAAATCACAGCATTTATCAATAAATTTGATGAAAATGGATCCTA
>SKIU01000037.1 GCA_007116275.1 candidate division SR1 bacterium
CTCCAGAAGGTCAGGTTTTGATAACGTTTCCATGGTCGTCCGTATAGATATGACCTCAGTCTGGGCTCCTCTCAAGATTTGTGAGTAAATCCTGCTTGCTACTACTTTTTTCTTCTGGTTTCTTGTTCGATGTGTTAGTTACATTAATATCATTTGGCATAATGTTTTGGTAAAGGGGTAAAATAGAATTATACGATAATTATAAATATTTATTATAGAAAGTCAATATGAAATGTTTTTTAATTATTGCCAAGATTTTTGAAAAGTTCTAGCGGAATCCTCTTGGATGGATTATGGTCCAATAAAAAGGATATAGCTGCTCAGGTTAAAGTATATGTATCCTTGTCAATTTTTTTGATAAATGGTTCGGTGAGAGGTCATGACTCCAAAGGTTCTTCTGTAGCTATATCTTCATCACCAGTATTAAGGTTATCTACTCCAGACTGCTCTTTTGTGGACATGAATCGATCTGGTAAATTATTAAGCATTTCACTATCTTCGGCATCTTTGTGAGAGAATGCCCAAGATTTATTATCCTGCAAAATATTTATGAGTGAATTGATTGCCAATTCTTCATTTGCATCTCCCAAAAATATCTCCCATTTTATGTCAGATGGAGTATATTGTTCGGCTATATTTTCTATATCACAATTGTATTGAGAGAAGTCTTTTTTGAATGTCATGTGGTATATAGTATGGTAAATATTATAATGATAGTATAAGAATATTTGATGACAAATGCAAATTTATAACACTATAATACAATATATCCATCTTGTAGTATAATCAAACCCTCATCAACCATCTTCTCTACTATTATATCAAATGCTTCATGAGCAAATATTTTTTTCGCATCATCAACCGCAATTTTTCCATATTTGGTCAGATGTTTGATAATATTTCCTCTCACTTGTCTCTGTGATCACTGAAAGGTAGACTGTTTTGCTGATCTGATACCTGTTGCTCTACTATGGAGAACCGATGAACCATAATCCATGATTGCGTTGTACCGTTCACAAGATTTTCCTTTGGGGACGCACTGGAGTGCTACTGCTTCTAGTTCTTTGGCTGAGATGTTTTCATTAAGCTTGAATGTATGGATGAGCACTCTTTTGATATTAATATCAACAACAGGTACTTCCTTGTTGAACGCAAAGGCACAGATAGCTCCAGCAGTATAGGGTCATATACCAGGGAGTGTTTTAAGTTGATCTATAGTATCGGGTATCTTACTATTGTATTTGTCCACTATAAGTTGTGATGCTTTTTGTAAATTGAGTGCTCTACTATTATATCCCAGTCAAGACCATGCTAACAAAAGTTGTGATTTTTTTGCTTCTGCAAGATCTTTTATTGTAGGAAAAAGTTTCAAAAAAGACAGATACTTGGGTATCACACGATCGACTTGTGTCTGCTGGAGCATAATCTCTGAGACCCGTATCTGGTATGGGTTTATTGTCTTTCTCCATGGGAGATCTCTTTGGTGTTCTGCATATCGATCTAGGACAGTTTGTTGAAATTGTTGTATCTGCTTGTATGAAATTGATTGCATGTTTTATGAATGATAAACTAGATTTGTTCGTCATTTTATTTCTCACAATGACGAACTAATTACTTCAAAATCTCGATCGTCAAAGGAATCTCATAAGGAGTGTTGTTGATGTATTTTATGCTGCTTATTATCAGTAATATTAGATATGCTAAACTAACAACAAGTAGTAGCGGAATCCCTATAAGGATAATAATCAAAACGCCACTCACGATAGCATATAGTAAGAAAGATAGATTAAAATTAATGATAGTGTTGAATACTTTCCTGTCATCAGAAGAGAAAGAGTCTTTTTTGACAATATAAAATATAATCACAGCTAACCATCCTCGACCACCCAATAACCATCCAACAAGATGTAAAAGTCCCATAAGAGCTATATTGCTCATAGAATCATCTTTTGTGGTTTTGGGAGTTCTTGTAGGGTTTTGCTTACTTGATTTTTTCGCTACAGGCATTGAAAAGAGAGAAAATATAAAAAAGTACTTTTTTTATACTATAAAATAGTGTATTTTCAATTGATTTAACATATTAAAGAGATATGTTTTTGTATGAACTATCTTTTTTTATAGCGACTAGCTAAAAGTTAATAGTTAAAAGTTTTATCCTACTTATTGTATTCATGAGATATATTAGTTTCTTTGTTCTCGCTATCATTCCTACATTATTTATGTCTTTTAGTAGTGGTTGAGAAAAGCAGGTCGACACTCATGATGATGAAGGTATTGTGTTTTGTACGATGCAGTATGATCCCGTTTGTGGTATCGATGGTATTACGTATGGTAATAGCTGTGTGGCTACACAGCAACACAAAACTACTATTGCATATCATTGAGAATGTGCATTACCAGACGTACAATACTGTACCAGTTACTATGATGGATGTAATACTTGTGGGGTAATAGATGGAGAATTATCTGCTTGTACCAAAATGTATTGTGAACAATACCAAGCTCCAAGATGTAC
>SKIU01000101.1 GCA_007116275.1 candidate division SR1 bacterium
CATTCGCATCGTTTCACGAGAAAAACGCTCGTGCGAGCACGGCAAGGGCAATAATTGTTGTCAAATAGGTAAGGATTTGCATAATTTTATGCTAGGGATTTGAGAGGAGAAGGCAAGGAAATATATGGTATCTAATATTAGGGATATACGAAGTTTTTTTGGAAAGAAGTGGGGCAATATATGGGCAATAATTTAGCGTTATCCAAGTGCGAACCAGATATGTGCTGTTAATATAATGTAATTAAATTCAACGAGCAAAGCGAGTTATTATTAGGGAAAAATTTATTTTTTAATAATCTTCAATAACAAAAGTTGATATTGATTTCATAATTTCTGCTTCAATTGATTGATATTCATCAGATGTAGAGCCAGCGGTAATAAAGTAAAAAATATCATTATTTAACAACTGGTATTGTGTCATTATTGCATGCATTGTTATATCAAGGGTTGTATATGTTGCGGAGTATTTAACCCAATATGTAGGCTTATTATATAACATAGATTCTCCATAATCAATTATTTCTGCACTAGGCTGTTCTTGCACACCCTCAAGTATATCAGTAATGTTCATTACATCTTTTATTGTCACTGTTTTGTCGCTAAATTTATTTGCTTTCTCTTTTACTCCAATACTTATTGTATGGTTACCTTTAACTGCTTTTTGTACAATATTTGGACCACTGCCATTCTCTATGTCCCAGCCCTCAGGAAATTTTATTCTAAAATTATACTTCGTATTTCTGTATAAATTTCCGTCTCGTTCCGAATAGTCACTGTTTTTATCCGTTTTTAACCACTCAATATTCTGTTCGTTGGGTTGATGATAAAAAAAAATGTTGTAAATAAAAAAAACTGCAATAATAACTGCCCAAACCTTTCTTTTTTTTGATTTTTTATGCTTAATATTTTTTACTTCATTAGTTGTTTGTTGTTGCTTTGACTGATTACTGTTTTTTATGTTACCAATTTTTTCTCTAGCAAGTCCTGCCAAATAAATAAACCCACACCAAATAGCCGTGGTTACTAATGCACCGTGCAAACCAAGTTCTCATAAAAACTTAATAGCCAAGTTTGCTGGGATTAAAGCAATGGTTCCATTAATGATCAAGTTCAAGACAAAACTAAATTTTTCCCAAGCTGATTCTGCTCCTTCCTCTATGTTATTTGTCATGAGATTAAAATTAAAAAATAAATTTGCTCTAATATTTTTTCTGCGATAGTAGAAAAGAACTTAATTATTTTATCTAAATGGGCCGGCTGATGATCCGTTATTGATTGAAGTCAAACGAATGCGAAACGGAAATCAATAAAAGATATCCAACAGTTGTACGAAGTCGCGTAGTGTTTTGTTACAATGTTTGCGACTGATCTGACGTCGCGAAGCGATGTTGGATAGTCGCTTGTTGTGTGAGGCGAAGCCCAAGGAGTGAGGTACGAACGACGTAGTGTATCCAAAAGCAACTCGTGATTAACAATCTAACTTTTCCTTTCTAAACTTCTCTGCTTTTTCATAGACCAATTTCAAAGGGTCACAGATCTTGTTATCTCAATTCATAAACTCTAAAAGCTCGTTTGAAGAGAATCGATTGAAATCGATAACTTCATTATCGGTAAATTCTAGATCATTTTCGCAAGTTGCTATGAATCAAAGTCAAACTCGTTCTTTGTTAAATCATGTATCGTATAGGAATTTATCAAAGATATATCAGACTGATCATGATTTCATTGATTTACATTCATTTGCAAACTTTTCTAATTTTTCAAACATATTTACATGAATCCCAATTTCTTCTTCTGCTTCTTTCTGTAGATTCTCTTCAAAATCTAGATATCTGTATTTGTCACCTTCTTTAACATAACAATTATGTCATGCAACTCACATATCCCACCTTCATCATGTTGAGCTATCATGTTTTTTAGGATTTTTGAGCTGGATTCCATATTTTTTGGAAACTGGATTGTAAACCATGGATCGCGTACTATAGTGACAAATTGTTTCTCTTACTCACTTCAAATGAGCATGGGATTTTGAAATTGGTCAGATAACTTTTCATTGTTCGTCACAATGAATAATGTATTCTAGTTCTTCTCTCAAAAGTTTAGACATGATTACTATTTTGAAGATGAATTAAAAGTTTGGTTGCTTTTGGATATATCACACAACTCGTTCTTATACGAATTGTTTTCATAAAATATACAAATATTTATATAAAATATGACATATTTACTCCAACACCACCTTCCTATTAGTAAATGCTTTGAGTCCATCAGGACCGTTTTCTTTTCCATAGCCAGATTTTTTTACTCATCAGAAGGGGAGTGATGCTTTGGATCCAGGAGGCTGGTTTATGAAAATCATCCCTCATTCTAGTTGTCTAGCGACTGCCTTGCATTGTTCAGCATCATCACCATACACGACTGCTGAAAGCCCAAAATCACTAGTATTAGCTAACTGGATAGCATGGTCGATATCATTTGCTTTGATAACTGATGCAACAGGTCAGAAAACTTCTTCTTCCCAGCTTGTCATACCTGGTTGCATATCAGCAAGTACTGTAGCGGCATACAGATTTTTTTCTTCGTCAATAACTGTACCACCAGTCACAAGTCTCGCTCCTTGTTCTATGCTTTGGGTAACTTGTTTGTGGATATCTTGGACAAGTCTTGCTGATGACATTGGTGGAACATGCGTTGCAGGATCCATCGGATCGCCAACTATTTGCTTACTCATAAAATCTCCAAACTTTTCAACAAAAGCGTCATAATATTTTGCTAATACTACAAACCTTTTAGATGAATTACATCTTTGTCATCCATTAGATAAACGACAGGCAGTCGCTTCAGCCACTATTGTATCTATGTTGTTTGTATCCAAAACAACAAAAGGATCGTTTCATCATAATTCAAGAACAGAGCGTTTGAGATATTTTCCGGCAAGAGATCATATAGCAGCTCATGCATCTTCACTACCAGTAAGATTTACTCCTTGGACGGCAGGATGTGAGATAATATGTTCGGACTGCGATGATGATATGTACAGAGCAGTAAATACTCATTCTGGAAACCCAGCATCATCAAAGAGTGCTTGGATAGCTTCCAAACACATAGGAACGTTGGATGCGTGTTTGTACACTTGTGTGTTTCCTGCGAGTATATTTGGTACTGCAGCACGCAAAAGTTGATTAAATGGAAAATTCCATGGTGCAACACCATAAATAACACCGATCGAATCGTATTGGATATGCCCAGAGAGTCATTTCTCAGTAATCGCTTCATTAGCCAAAATTGACTCAAAATTATTCGCAAACCACCTAATAAGATTAGCAGTTCCTGTTAGTCATTTTTTGGCGATACCATATAATCTTCCCATTTCGATCGTTTCTAGTTTTGCATATGATTCATTGCGTTCATCAAGTATATCTGCCATACGCAAAAATAATTTTCTTTTTTCTGATGCATCTGTCTGTTTCCAGGAAAGATACGCAGTATGCGCTTTGTCAATGATAGCAGTAAGTTGATCATTATCAATCGTTGCAAATTCTTTATTAACTTCTCCTGTGTAAGGATTTTGGGAAATAAGGGGCATAAATATATCGATTAGATAGTAAAAAATATCTACTTATATACATATAGACTAATTATTGGTCCATACTATATCAAGCAAAAGTGATCTACTACGAAGAAAAAAATAGTAGTTCCAATGTTTTCTTAGCACTATTGGTATTGCTTAATTCTCTATCTCAGGCGATACTCGGCGTTGCATTGACCTCTAATATCACTCATCCATTTTTTTCAAATGGAACAGATATATCGGGAGATATAATATCTATACCACAAATATCCAATCAAAATATATCAGCAACATGTATACAAGTGTCTTTAATATCATCACAAAGTGTATCAGTCACATCTTGCATACTACCGCCAGTTCATAAGTTTGATGTTCCTCTGAGTTGTATATATGTTCATTTATCAGGAATAGCATCTATGTCTAGTCCTTGTTTTTTGAGGAATCTATGTAGTTTAGCATCAATGTCTATCTCAGCAAGTGGTTTGTCATATCATTTTCCTCTAATAGGGTTGTCATTCTTTTTTGCAATAAGATCTTGTATCGTATGTGTTCCATCTCCAACGATATGTGCTGGTATTCTATTTTTGGCAAGTATTACTTGTCATCTAACCACCAACACTCTTACCTCATCTCCCTGTATTTGTTCTTGGATAATGATCGAATCATATGATCCCAAAAGTTTATCTAAGACAGATTTAAGCTCTTGTGTACTATCAATAGACATCATAACACCATTACCATGCGCTTCATCAATAGGCTTAGCTACGAGAGGAAAAGATAGTCCCTGTGTCTGCTTATCTAGTGAATTCTTATCATACTGTAGAGCAGAAATAGTAACACTTTTGGGCGTTGCTATATTATGACGACTAAGTAATATCCCAGTTATCTCCTTATTGTCAGCTATTTTATATCACAATGCACTATTGCCACCAAAATCTGTCGATTTGAAAAGTATCTTTTTGGTTGGAGAAGATATATAAAATAAATTATTTTCTTTACTAACAATATCCACCTGTAATCAGAGCTTTTCTGCTTCCTCACAGATCGTTTGTGATGATATAGATCGATAATCTAGTGCTATAGGCATATGCATACATAATAAGGTAATATAATACCATAGTAAGAATTTAGTCTAGAAACCCAATACCAAAACTATTATTTCTCTACTATTGTGATAATTGTCATATCCATTGCAAAATATCATACAAAATATATAAGTAGCACTATGCTATATAAGCTTTTCGTTGTTATCTTCTTGCGTATATAGTTCAGCGTTAATTATTTATCACTTACCATTGAAATTCTATGTCTTTATACGACTCAGTACAATCACAGATTAAACAAGCATACCAATATATATCAGGAAATTACTCGAAAAATCTTCTTGAAAAGATATTGCGACCTGAACAAGTCATCGAAGTGTCTATCCCCGTACATATGGATGATGGTTCTACCAAAGTATTTACAGGCTACAGATCACAACATAACAACGTCAAATGACCATACAAAGGGGGTGTACGTTTCCACCCACAAGTATCCAAAGATGAAGTAATGTCTTTGTCTGCATGGATGACACTCAAAACATCAGTTGTCGATTTGCCTTTGTGATGAGGGAAGTGAGGTATTATTGTTGATCCCAAAACATTATCCAAAAATGAACTAGAAAAACTCAGTAGATGATATATGTCAAAAATGGCTAAATTTGTCGGTCCACATACCGATATTCCAGCACCAGATGTTGGAACTGACCCACAGATTATGTCATGGATGCTAGATGAATATAACAAAACTGTATGATACGCCACACCATGAGCCATTACAGGAAAACCAGTAGAATTAGGAGGTAGTTTGGGAAGGTGAACAGCGACTTCTATGGGATGATGGATTGTGTTGTTGGAATATCTAAAGGATATAGATCAATCATTGGAAGGGAAGAAAATTGCTATCCAATGAGCTGGAAACGCGTGATTAGTATTCGCCAAGATTGCTTATACGCACGGAGCAAAAATCGTGGCTATGAGTGATTCAAAAGGTGGAGTCTATGATGAAAATGGACTTGATATCAACGAAATAGAACAACTCAAAAAAAATAGAAAATCCGTGATAGAGTACTGCCAGTGATGTGAAAAATTAACCAATGATGAACTGTTAGCACTTGATGTCGATATCCTTGTGCCTGCAGCCTTGGAATGAGTAGTCCATAAAGACAACGCAGAGAGTATCAAAGCAAAACTTATCCTTGAACTAGCAAATGGACCAATTGATCCGGATGCAGATGCTGTTTTAGAAAAAAAAGATATTGTTGTCATCCCTGATGTATTGGCAAATGCAGGAGGAGTCACGGTAAGCTATTTTGAACAAGTACAAAATAATACTAACTACTATCGATCAGAACAAGAGATCCACGAAAAATTAGAAAATATTATGAAACCAGCAACCAAAGAAGTATTGCACACAGCAAACAAACATAACATTAGTCTAAGAATAGCAGCATACGTTGTTTCCTTGGATAGAATTATGAAAGCAATGAAGTTTCTCCACTAATACATACAATATCATAAATTATACTAATGGCGAGTACTTTTGTCTTATGGGTGCTCGTTTTTTTTATATTTCTAACCAGTATGTATACAATAATAATATATTTACTTATTGATGTCTGATATGCACGATATGGAGCAAAGAAACCGAGATCACATCAGCAAACAAGAATTTATGGATACGATGATAAACTATCTATGAAATACCCCATTTGATGCGGAAAGATTTGCGCTCATTGTCCAAGAGTACGTAGAAGATGAAGAGATTAATGTATATCTAGAAACGATAGTACATGATTATGATCAGTGAGATGAGGTAGATGAGGTGCAAGCACGATGAGTGATCTATGATAAAGTCAATCTTCTTTTTCCGAATATTTTTGCTGATTATTACAATGAAGATTACCTCACAGAACTAATTAACCATAGCGAAGAAGATATATCCGTTCAGTCTAACCTCGCCGACATACTACACACACCAGTGCGAGAAACACAGTCACAATTATATATCCAAAAAATACAACAATCTTTTCAAGAATATCCATCATCAGATGCACGCAGATCTATGATCGCAGGGGCAAAAAAAATACTTATTGAAGAATTGATAGGTAATAGATTAGACATCTGAGAAGATGAGTATACTAGCGTATAATATGATCTAGTAAAGAATAGTAAACATATTATATTTTTTAGTTGACATTATTTGATATAAGTGTACTGTTTTAGTGTCTCGTTTTATTTTGTGTATTATATAAAATATGGAAACGTCTGATATAATTAAGCAAGAAGCTAAACAATATCAAGTATTTCTTTCTCAATGAACTAAGTACCGAAGCCCATATAAAGAAATTGCCCTAAATGATTTGGTTGATATGCTTACCGCAGATGGACAGTTCGATTTCCTATCTTCTGAGTCTACAGAAATAGTTAAAATAAATAAAAGCGAGATTGACCAGAAAGATTTTCTTGATCGCATCTGAAATCTTTGAAAAGAGGATTTACATAAGGTACTTACTTTTCCTCACAAGATAGTGTCATATACAAAATGAACTCATGGATCATGCGGATGAGAAATATCCATACCATGGATGATACAAAATGCATCAAATTTCGTACAACAACATGATCATCCAATTACAGAATTGTATCAAAAATTATCCCAAAGTATATTCAATAAACCTTATAAGGAATTGAAGTTGGGATTATATAGAAATCCATAAGAGAGATAGTCTAGTTGTAGTCACAAGGATTATTATTTTTTCTTGAAATACGAAAAGTCTTCTCCATCTTTTAGGTTTATAAGTACTTCATACATCAGTTTGATCGTATGTTCAATATCTATTTTTTCTGCCATTTCGACAGTGGTATGCATATAACGGATTGGAAGCGATATAAGTACTGCTGGTCTTCCACCTCTACTATAGGCAAATTCATCAGTATCCGTCCCAGTATAGGTCGATGATGCTGCTCTTTGGAAGGGTATTTTTTTCTTCTCAGCTATATCTATAATATAATCCATAAATCCATTGTGTATAGATGGTGCACGAGCAAGTGTTGGTCCTTCCCCACATTTGAGTAGTCACTCTCTTTTTTGATTAATCATCGGTGTGGTCGTATCATGTGTTACATCAGTAACGATAGCCAGATCAGGATTGATACGATAAGCCATCATTTCAGCACCTTTGAGTCCAATTTCTTCTTGGACAGCATTGACGATATACAAACCAAAAGGAAGTTTTTTCTTATTCTTATGTAATAATCTTGCAACCTGTGCGATCATAAATCATCCAGCACGGTTATCCAACGCACGTCCTACTCGGTAACGATCATTAAGCACAAAAAATTTGTCATCATAGGTAATCACATCTCATACATGTACTCCCATTTTTTCTACTTCTTTTTTATTCTTTGCTCAGATATCAAGTGTAATATTCTCTACTTTTGGTGTTGCTTCTTTTTCGCCAAATCTGCGAGTATGGATAGCAGGTCGCCCAAAGACAGCTTTAATAGGTCATTTTTTGGTCCAGATATCTACAGTTTTGGACGGTGCGATAAGGTGATCAGATCACCCATTGCGGATGACATAGATCAGTCCATCATCACCGATATAGTTCACAAACCAACTTATCTCATCACAGTGTGCTTCGATAACCACTTTGAACTTCTCATCAGGATTAATAACTGCGACTGCTGATCCATAGCTATCAGTTTCAATAGTATCGACATATGGTTTGATATAATCCATCCATACTTGTTGTCCCCTGTATTCAGACCCAGTAGGGGAGGGTGTATTGATAAGTGTTTCAAAAAATCCTAATTCTTGTTCTCCAAGTATTGATGATTTTTTCATCTTCTTCTTAGTGTCTTTTGGCATTGTACTATGTAATGAATAAATAAAGTTAGCTATCTCATTTGACCATTTCTGCTACTATATACTGACATCCAGCAGGTCAGACTGTGGCACTATGTTCTTTTCCAAAAGGAACATCGAACCTCTCTCATGCAGATACGGTGATACTCTCGCCCGAGAAGTCAAACGTGACATCACCATGGGTTATATATACACTCACTTTATCCTGATGGCTATGTACTGGATACAAAGTACCAGGAGCATCTTTCCGTTCAAAGATATGGGCAAACCCTTCATCTTCAAATTGCTGTAGTATGGTTTCTTCTATCATTGGTTAGATAGATAGTAAAAGAACATTATTTGCTTCTCGGTCATTATGGTCTGTCTGGACTCACCGTCATTGCGAGGAGTCAAAGACGACGTGGCAATCTTAGACTAGATCATCGTATAGGTCATCTCGATTTGGATTTAGCTGTTTAATAAGTAAGATCTTCCTCTTCCTATTCCAGGATTTTATTTGTTTCTCTCTGTGTATAGCATTGGTCATAGTTCAACAATCCTCATAATATACCAACCTTTTGACAAAGTATTTTTGTGTAAATCATTCAACCAACCCTTCCTTATGTTCATATATCCTTCTTATCAAATTGTTTGTTACTCAGACATATAATACACCGTCTTTTTTGGATGCAAGGATATATACATAGCCTGTTTTTCCCATTGTATATGTAGAGAATAATAAGATTGCCACACTCCATCCAGTCGTTCGCAATGACAAACGGTTAATACGCTCTCGCAAATAACACTCTTTGCGTACTTGCCTTTCAGGTGAGAATACATGTCCCATATTCTTCAGGGTTATCCAGAGGTATACATCTAATGGTAGCTTTGGTTTCTTCTTTGATTTGTAATTCTGTTTCGGTTGTCCCATCCCAATGTGCCATGACAAACTTCTTTTCATCGAGGGCTTGTTTGAACGCATCATAGCTATCTACAGAAACAGTATTTTCTTCTCTCATTGTTTTATTTCTCTCAAGAAGATTTTTTTGCATATC